>JBBIHW010000018.1:0-10463 GCA_037446795.1 Acidobacteriota bacterium | reverse complement strand
ACGCCGAAATACTTCCCTCGCGAGAAGTGATGGTAGCCCTGGGCCAGATGGTCAATGCAGACCAGCACGAGAAGCGGATGGAGGGACACGGCCGTGAAGGAGTTGACCGTGAGGCCATAGGGCTTCCCGTCCTCGTTGCGGATCGTGACGATCGTCACCCCGGTGGCGAAGTGGCCGAGAACGTGACGGAACTCGTCCGCGGTCGGTGCCATTTCAAGCCCTCGCGCCGGAATCTCGCGCGGATTCCGCGCGATCCCGACGGCTCCTCCGCGCCCTGGTCGGCCGGACACGCACCGCTGCTCCGCGCCGCGCGCGATGCGGCGGCGCTCCGGCCGCGGCCGCTGTATACTCCGGCGCACCGCTGACTGCAAGGCAGCGCACCGCGGGGGGGACGGGCCCCTCCGTCCCGCGAACGGCTTCGACGCGACTCTTCGGTCGCCGGCGCCACCCGCCGGCCTCGGGCGGCGGCTCCGGGCGACCCCATGCGCGAGGGGCAGGACTCGAGGCGAGGTTGAGCGGATTGCCCTCCTACTCGATGCGACGGCTGGTCGTGTTGGGAGTCCTCGCGGCGATCCTGGCGGGTTCCCTCTCGCCCGAAGAGACCGATTCTCCGCCGCCATCCGTGGGGGAGCGGCTCGAGCTGGCCCGCCTCGAGCTTCGCCATCCCCTTCGCGCGGTCGCGGAGGGCGGGCGCCGCCTCGGCCTCCAGGTCGCGATCCCTCCCCTCGAGCGGCATGCCGCTGCGCACATCGTCGTCGCCCGGGAGCGGGACGTGCGCGTCTGGGTCAACGGCCGCCTGCAGGCCCGCATCATCAACCTTCCGGAGGCGCCGCTGGCCTGGTCGCCTCGGCAGCGCCTGTGGATCGGGGGCGGGCCGACCTCGTCCGGCGTTGCGGGGCGCTTCCGGCGCGTGGCCTTCTTCGACCGCGCGCTCGGCTCGCGCGAGGTGGCCGAGCTCTGGAGGGGGGGCCCCGAGGCCGCGGTCGCCGAGCGCCTGGGAGCGGCGCTACTCCTCCCGTCGCGCCTCGCGGAGGCGTCCGAACGGCCGCCGGGGATCTCCCTGGACCTGCCGCCCGACGGCGAGCTCGCGCCGGACGCTCTGACGCTGCGCGGTCTGCCAGCGCGGTCGTCGGCCCACGTCACCGATCTCGTCTCGCGCCTCGAAGACAGCCAGGCCTTCACGCTGGAAGTCCTCTTCGAGCCGCTGGACGCGCTGTCCGGTCGGCGGCCGCTTCTCGCCATCGCGGAGAGCGGACAGGACGTCAACCTCCTGCTCGAGGTCGCTCGGTCCAGCCTGGAGCTTCGCGTCCGCGCGGCCTACGCCTCCCTGAGACGGGTGCGCGACTTGGTGCTCAACCTGCTCGCTTACGCGGTCTTCGGCGCGGCGCTCGCGTGGAGCCGGAGGAGGGGGCCGGGCGTGCTCCAGGCCTGCGCTCTCGGGTTCGGCCTGAGCCTCGCCGTCGAGGCGGCGCAGCTGGTGTGCCCGGGTCGGGTTCCGTCGTTCATCGACCTGGCCTCGAACGCGGGCGGTGCGGGGGCCGGCGCGGCGCTCGTCTGGATCGGGTCGTGGTCGAGGCGGGATCCGTCCCCTTGCGAGCGCTTTCCCGCCTGACGCGTTCCGCGCGCGGCGGCCTCGGGGTCAGCTCCGGCGATCCATCCGGCGGAGGTTGATCACGGAGCCGGGCGGGTCGGTGTCGGGCGGCGGGGTGCCGCCCGTCTCGTACGCCCCGAGATCGGGCGCGGCGCCGTTGTAGGCGCGTCCCACCGGCACGCCCTTGTCAATGGCCAGGCTTCCCGACTGCAGCCGGAAGTCGTTTCCCGACCAGTTTACGAAGCCGGGGTCCTGGCCCTTCGTGTCCGTGCCGTCGCAGATGTCTCCGGTGCAGTCCATCGCGCAGGAGGACTGCTGGCTCGAGCTCCCGAACCACCCGTTGTGGTCCGCGACGAGCCCCGTGATGTCGTGCGCCCCCCCGACGCAGTCGAGCGCCGTGGCCGTGGAGCCGGTGCCGTCCCAGAGGTTGTTCCGGACGGTTCCGCTGACGATGTCGGTCTTGACCTGGATGAACTCCCCGCTTCGGAGCTTCGCCGCGGTGTTGTTGAGGATCTTGACGTTGCCGACGTCGCCGGCCGTCGTGTCGGAGTCGCCGAAGAGGATGGCGTACTTGCAGTTGACGAACGTGTTCCCCACGATCTCGACGCCGGTCTGCGGGGGGTGCCCCCCGGCCGTGGAGGCGGACACGGCGAGGCAGATGCAGGGGTCGCAGGGGCCGTCGGTCCCGGCGTCCACCAGGTTGTCGTGGAACAGGACGTAGTCGGCGCAATGCTGCAGCACCACCGGGCGTCCGTTGTTGTAGCTTCCCTACCAGCCGCGTATCTCGTTCCGGTCGATCTTCAGGTGGTCCGTTTCTAGTGCCGTGTTCTTGATGTCAATGGCGTTCTCTTCCTGCCCCGGCCCATACGTGAACGTGTTCCCCTCGATGCGGCCCGTCACCGTGTCCTGCCGGCACTTGCCCGAGTCCTCGAACGTCTGGATGTAGTCCTGATCCCCGTTCATGAACCGGGAGTTCGTGATCGCCAATCCCGTGAGGGTGTATCCCGCGGTCACGCCGAGGCGGCCGGTCGTGATGGAGTGCTTCTGGTTGTTCCCGTTGCCGTCGAAGGTGCAGGCGTCCACGGTCAGGTTGTCCCCCGCGTCGGAGATGTTGATGGCGTAGCCGCCCTCCTTGAAGTCGCAATTGCGGAAGGTGACGTTGCTGGCCCGAACGTGGACGATGTCGGCCGACTCCGCCGTCGCGACGAAGGAAATGCTGTCGAACGTGTAGTGAGGCTCGTCCACGACCAGCATCGTGACGCCCGAGGTCCGCCTCCACACCGGCCTTGCCGAGTCTCCCGCGTAGCGGGTCACGGTGATCGCCTGTCCGGCCGCCCCGGCCTTCGACGTGTCCACCGTTCCCTCCACGTAGTCGGTGCCCGTGGCGCGGATGCGGATGACGTCCCCGGCCGCGAGCTTCGGGTTGGAGAGCGCGGCGGCAATGGACCGGAACGGGCCCTGCGCGCCGCAGGTGGTCGTCGTCCCGTCGCCGGCGGTGGGGCAGGAGTTGTCCACGTAGTACTCGGCGCCGTACGCGGCGACCCCGGCGGCGAGCACGGAGAGGGTCAGGGCTGCCGCGAGCCGGGACCAGTCTGTCGGCCGGGAGCCACCGCGCGCGACTCGCTCGGCGACCGGAGCCGTCATGGGTGTCGGGCGTCTTGTCCTCACGCTTGCGTTCACGCGCGAGCCCTCCGCAAGGCCAGTCGGGGCGGCCCGGCTCCCGAACCCGGGCTTGCCGATGTCTCCAGCAAGGGCCGCGCCACTCGAGCCTCCGGCACCGCGGCATTGCGCCCGCCGACCTCATCTCAGGATCGTAATCGGGAGACACCGTTCTGCAAACGCTGTGGCGACGGGCGCGGACGCTCCATGGCCCGGTCACCTACGGTCCGGGCGCCGGTCTCCTCGCGCTCGGCTCCACCCTCGGGGTGTGGGCTGCGGCACCGTGTACTTCCTTCTCGGGCGTTCGTTCTTCCCGCGCGACAGGAGCGATCGCGCGGGCCGCGCTCGCGACACGACCGGCCGCGCATCCAGTCGAAGGGTCCGCTGGCGCCGTCGCGGCGAACGCGGCCCGAGGCTTCTTCCCATCGCGGATCTCGTGGGGCGCGCTCCCCGGCGAGCGCGCTCCTGCGCCGCGTCGGTGAGTTCGATTACGAGGCCGGGTAAAAACTACCGATTCGTAACGACTGCAGCGGATCCGCGCGCGCGTCGGAGGGCGCTCGACGGATCCGATCGCCCGAAAAAGGAACCGCAGCTCCAGGAATCCAGCGCTCGCTCTCGCCTCTCGCGGCGCGGCGCGGAATGGCATCCGCGTTGCTGTTCAGGCGGTCGGCTGGACCACCGGCCCGGAGGTCAAGCGATGCCAGTGCCACGTGCCCTGACACGGAGCTTCGCACTTCTCTCCCTGCTCGCCCTCGCGACCGTCGCTCGCGCCGGGACGATCAGCATCGCCTGGGACGCCGTCCCCAACGCGACGGGCTACAGGGTCTACTACGGGACCGCCTCGCGCGCCTACACGCAGGTCGCCGACGTCGGCCCGGCCACCGAGACCACGATCCAGAACCTCGCCGACTGCACGACGTGGTACGTGGCGGTCAAGGCGTACAACAGCGCGGGCGAGTCCCAGAGCTTCTCGGACGAGGTGTCCGGCTGGCCGCGGCCGGCCATCACCTCCGCCACGCCAGCGGCCGCCAAGCAGGGCGACCAGGTCGCGGTGGAAATCCGCGGGGCGAACTTCCAGTCCGGAGCCTCCGTCGAGATCGACAACCCGCGCGTGCGCCTCGACTCCGTGAGCACGGTGGCCTGCGACCGCATCCAGATGCTGATGACCATCGAGCCCACGGCGGCCAATGTCCGACCGGCGGCCATCGGCAAGTTCTCCCTGACCGTCGTCCAGCCGGACAACGTCTTCGGAACGCGCTCGAACGCGTTCGAGGTCCTCGTGAACCCCGCTCGGTTCGACATCAACCGGTCGGACGAGACGACGACCGGACGGCTCGACGGCAAGGACACGGTCTGGATGGCCCGGCTGTTCGGCGGCCAGGAAGACGGGCCGCTCTACGATCCGGACGCCGACTTCAACGGCGACGGCTGGGTGGACGGGGACGACCTGGCGCACGTGGCCAGCAACCTGGGCGGCTGCTGGAACGGCACCGGCTGGTCGCCTGCCGCCTGCCCGACCTCCTTGCGCTGAGCCGGCGGTCCGGAGGGCCCGAGCCCACCATGGGAGGGGATCCATGACGCGATGCACGGTGCGCGCGGCTGTCAACGCCATGCTTCTCGTTCTCCTCGCCACCTCGTGCGGCGGCGGGGGCGGCGGCGAGTCCACGCCCCCTCCGGGCGGCGGGCCGGCGGCCTCCTTCGCGCCCGATCAGCCGAGCCCGGGCGCCAACGACGTGGCGATGGCCCGAGGCTCCGCCTCGGCCGACGTGGTCACGGTGGACGTGAACGTCACCGACACCGGCGACGTGTACGGAGCCGCCTTCGACCTCTTCTTCGACAGTGCAGGCGTGCAGTACGTGAACTGGTCCGCCGGGAACCTTCTCGAGCAGGGCGGCAACAGCCCGGTCTACAACGTCAGACTGGACTCGTCCGACGCGGGCCACCTGCTCGTCGGCGCCTCCCGCACGGGCAGCGTTCCGCCCGTGGACGTGTCCGGCACGAAGACGCTCGTCCGACTCACGTTCCGGGTGAAACAGACGGGAAGCTTCCCGCTGTCCTTCGCCAACGAAGCGCTGTTCGACGGACAGAACCCGCCTCGGGAGATCTCGGGGATCTCCTGGTTCGCAGGGTCGGTCACGGGACAGTAGCCGGCGGGCCGCCGGGGGCGAGTCCGGCGCGGGCCGCCCCGGCCGTTGGCCGCGCGTCGGCCCGGGACCTATATTCGGGTTGCTTTCCCGCTCGAGGTCGCTCTTGGCCCAGGGCGAGACGATCCGCGACGGCCGCAGCTCGGCCCCATCGGCCGTGGCAGCACCCGTTGCGGAGGAATCCGAGCTCGACCCGCGCGTCTGCCGCGGTCTCATCCGCGGGATGAGGTGCGGCGTCCTGGCCGTGGACCGCGGCGGGCGGCTTCTCACGATGAACGAGCCGGCTCGCCAGATCCTCGAGTTCGACCGGTTGCCGGAGGTGGGCGCCCCCGTGGAGGAGGCGCTCCGCGACCATCCGCAGCTGGCCCAGATCCTGCGCGAGTCGTTCGGGATGTCGAGCCTTCCGAACCGCGCGGAGATCGAGCTGCGGAGCCGGAGCTCGGGGGGGCGGACGATCGGTCTCACCCTGTCGCTGATCCCGGGCGAGGACGGCGTCCCCGAGGGGGCCGCGCTGTTCTTCAAGGACCTCACGCACGTCGAGCACAAGGAGGAGCGGGAGCGCCTGCGGGACCGCCTGGCAGCGCTCGGCCAGATGGCGGCCAACATGGCGCACGAGATGCGCAATCCCCTGGCCTCCATCGAGGTCTCCTGCGCGCTGCTGAAGCGCAGGCTCCCGGAGGAGACGGGAAGCCGCGACCTGCTCGACAAGATCGTGGGCGAGGTGCGCCGCCTGAACCGCACCATCAGCTCGAGTCTGGAGTACGTGAAGCCGCTGACGCTGTCGCTCGCCGCCGCCCGGCTCGACGCGGTGCTCGACGAGGCGCTCGCCACCGCCCTCGGCCGGCGCGGCAAGCCGGGCATCGTCGTGGAGCGCTGCGGGCAGGCCGACCTTCCCCCGTTCCTGATGGACCGCGCGCAGGTCCGGACGGTGTTCGAGAACCTCTTCCTGAACGCGATGGAGGCGATGGGCGAGTCCGGCGCGCTCAGGATCGAAATCGCGACGGCCGCCGCCCCGCAGGCCGCCGCGATTCCCTATCGCCCACCGGGAGGCGGCAGCCCGGACCCGTGGTCCTCCTTCGAGCGCTACGCCGTCGTGCAGGTCTCGGACACGGGACCCGGGATCCCGGAGGAGCACCTCGACAAGCTGTTCTACCCGTTCTTCACCACGAAGAAGCAGGGCTCCGGGCTCGGCCTTTCCACGGCGAAGAAGATCGTGGACAGCCACCGCGGGCTCCTCGACGTCGAGAGCCGTCCCGGTCGGGGCGCCACGTTCATCGTGCGCCTTCCCATGGTCGCCCCGGAGCAGGGGGCCCGATGAAGCGGATCCTCGTCGCCGAGGACGAGCCCACGCTGCGCGAGGGCATCGCCGCCGCCTTCCGCGAGCGGGGCTGGACCGTGAGCGAGGTCGCGGACGGGGGCCAGGCGATCGCCTGCCTCGAGCAGGAGATCTTCGACGTCGTCCTGACCGACTACAAGATGCCGGAGAAAACCGGCCTCGACATCCTCAAGCGCTCCAAGATGCTCAACGAGGGCACCGTGGTCCTCGTCATGACGGCCTACGGCACGATCGAGTCGGCCGTGGACGCCATGAAGGCCGGTGCCTACGACTACGTCCTGAAGCCCTTCGACCTCGAGGAGCTGGAGCTCAAAGTGGACCGGGCGCTCGAGCACCGGCGGCTGCTCGCGCGCCTCCAGGCCTACGACCGGAACAACCTTCCGGGGCGCTTCGAGAACATCGTGGGCGAGAGCCCGCAGATGAAGGAGATCTTCCGGACCATCGAGAAGGTGGCCCGGTCCAACGCCACCGTGCTCGTCCTCGGGGAAACCGGCGTCGGCAAGGAGCTGATCGCCGAGGCGATCCACCGCAACTCGAGCCGCGCCGACCGGCCGTTCGTGAAGATGAACTGCGCGGCGCTGCACGAGAACCTGCTGGAGTCGGAGCTGTTCGGCCACGAGCGCGGGGCCTTCACGGGCGCCGACCGGCAGCGGATCGGGAGGTTCGAGCTGGCCAACGAGGGCACGCTGTTCCTGGACGAGATCGGGAACATGAGCCCCTCCACCCAGGCGAAGGTCCTGCGCGTCCTCCAGGAGCGGGAGTTCGAGCGCCTCGGCGGTTCCCGGACCCTGAAGGTGGATGTGCGACTCGTGGCCGCCACCAACAAGAACCTGGAGCAGGCCATCGCCAAGGGGGAGTTCCGAGAGGACCTCTACTATCGCCTCAACGTGGTGACGATCGTGGTCCCGCCGCTGAGGGAGCGGAAGGAGGACGTGCTGCCCCTGGCCACTCACTTCCTGAACCGCTTCGCGGCGGAGTTCGGGAAGGACGTCCGCGGCTTCGATCCCTCGGCCATACGGACCCTGCGGCGTCACCACTGGCCCGGCAACATCCGGGAGCTGGAGAACACCGTGGAGCGGGCCGTGCTCATGTGCGAGGGAGGGCTCGTCACCGACGCGGACCTGAACCTCTCCGCGGCCGCCCGCAACGCGGCGGACAACGTGACCGCGCTGAACCTGCGGCTGCCTCCCACGGGGATCCGTCTCGAGGACCTGGAGAAGCAGGCGATCCTCGAGGCCCTGCGGATCAACAACTGGGTGCAGAAGGACGCGGCGCGCTTCCTCGGCATCTCCTCGCGGGTTATGAACTACAAGGTCGCGAAGTACGAGATCAAGAACCCGCGCTGGACGAAGAACAAGCTCGTGGGTTGACGCGCCCGCGAGCCGGGACCGAGCCGCCGGCGGCGCCGCGCGGCCGCGCGCGCTCGCTGTTCCCGCAGGCGATCCGGTGATAGCATCCCCGCCCTCGGAGGGCGCAGCCGTGGCGGACCGGGTGGACTGGCACACGTACTTCATGAACATCGCCCGGCAAGCCGCGACCCGATCCACGTGCGACCGCAAGCACGTGGGCGCCGTGATCGTCAGGGACCGCACGATCCTCTCCACCGGCTACAACGGCTCCATCCGCGGCATGCCGCACTGCGACGACGTGGGGCACCTGCTCGAGAACGACCACTGCGTGGCCACGGTCCACGCGGAGGCGAACGCGATCATCCACGCCGCGAAGAACGGGGTCCGGATCGAGGGGGCGGAGCTGTACACGACCGCCTCGCCGTGCTGGAGCTGCTTCAAGCTGATCGCCAACGCCGGGATCCGGACGATCTACTACGCGGAGTTCTACCGGGACGAGCGGAGCGTGGCCGTCGCCCGCCAGCTCGGCATCAAGCTCGTGGACCTGAGCGACTAGCGCGGCCGGGCCGCGCGCGGCCCGGACAGCCTCGCATCCGAAGGAAAAAGGGCCGGCGGTCGCCCGCCGGCCCCCCTTCCTTCACGGCCTGAGTTCTGTTCGGCTGCGAGAAGGTTACTTCTTCGCGGCCTTCTTCTTGCCGCCCTTCTTCTTGGCCGCTTTCCTCTTGGTCGCCATGGTTCCACTCCTGGCCCGGTCTCCCATCGGGTCCGGTCCCGGGCCGCCGGACCCGAGGCCTAGCGGGATGGCTCGGCCGCGCCCCAATATATAGGGCTCTCAACGCTTGTCAACCTCTTTTCTGCACGGGGCACCGGGGGGCCTTCCGGACTCGGCGTCGGCAGCCCCCGCGCGTCCCGGGAGGTCTTCTTGTCCGACGTGTCGGGCCCGGCGAACCCGAGGCCGATCGGCTCGCCGGGCCGTCCCCGACGAGTTCTGTGCGCCCGCGGGAGGAGGCCTTCTCGCGAGCACGAAGGGCGGCGCCGAGGGGCGCCATCCGGGTCGCGCGGCGGAGTTCCGGCCGGGCGCCATGGACGTTTGACGGCCAGCATGGCCGAGGACGGGTTGTCGAGACTGGACACTCGGGATCCTCGACCGCGCCGCCGGTCAGAGCGCCGGCGGTTCGATGCCCGCCGAGCGGAGCAGGGCCACGAGCCCCGTCCGGTCGAGCGACTTGGCGTACGCCTCCTCCGCCGACACGACGCCTTTCTTGACCAGATCCACGAGGGAGTCGTTGAGGAGGATCATCCCGTGCTTGCGGCTCGCCTGCATGATGCTCGGGATCTGGTAGGTCTTCCCCTCCCGGATCAGGTTCGACACGGCGGGCGTGGCGATCAGGATCTCGACAGCGGCGACGCGTCCACCGGCCCTGCGCCGGAGGAGGGTCTGGGAGACGACTCCGCGCAGCGACTCGGACAGCATCACGCGAATCTGCGACTGCCGGTCGGCCGGGAACTGATCGATGATCCGGTCCACGGTCGAGGCCGCGGTCGAGGTGTGCAGGGTGCCGAGCACCAGGTGACCGGTCTCGGCGGTCTCGAGGGCGATGGCGATCGTCTCGAGGTCGCGCATCTCGCCCACGAGCACGACGTCCGGATCCTCCCGGAGCGCGGCGCGGAGCGCCGTCGCGAAGCTGTTCGTGTGGGCGCCGATCTCGCGCTGGTGGATGAGGCAGGTCCGGCTCGCGTGCACGAACTCGATCGGGTCCTCGATGGTGATGATGTGGTCCCTGCGGGTGCGGTTGATGTGGTCCACCAGCGCGGCGAGCGTCGTGGATTTGCCCGAGCCCGTGGGACCCGTCACCAGCACGAGCCCCTTCGTCAGGGTGCAAAGGTCGAGAACCGCCTTCGGGAGGCCCAGCTCCTCGGAGGTCGGGATCCGTCCCGGGATGACGCGGAACACACCGCCCGGACCCCTCCGCTCCGCGAAGACGTTGCAGCGGAAGCGGGCGAGCCGGGGGATCTCGTGGGCGAAATCGGCGTCCTGCGTCTCCTCGAACTGCCTCCGGCACCGGGGCGGCATGATTTCGGAAAGCAGGCGCCCGGCCTGCTCCGCCGCGAGCGGCGGCGCGCCGGGGATCCGTGCCATCTCGCCGTCCTTGCGGATCGCGGGAGCTTCCCCGGACGACACGTGCAGGTCGCTCCCGCCCACCTCGACGAGGTAGCGAAGGTAGGCCTCGATCTCGGGCGCCCCGCTGCCGTGGGTGTTCGGGCGGAACGCCGGGAGCTCGCCCGGGCCCGACGGGCCGGGGCTGGAGAGCTCCGGCGCGGACGGCCGGGCCTCCGCAGCCGGCGCCTGCGGCGCGATGCGGGCGGCGAGTCCGGCGTCCGAG
>JBBIHW010000017.1:0-20060 GCA_037446795.1 Acidobacteriota bacterium | reverse complement strand
GACAGCTCCCTCGAGAGCTTGATCCGCTGCGCCTCGCCGCCCGACAGCGTCGTGGCCGGCTGCCCGAGCCGGATGTAGCCGAGCCCGACATCCGCGAGGGTCTGCAGCTTCTGCCGGACCTGCGGAACGGCCTCGAACAGCTCCAGGGCCTGGTGGACCGTCATGTCCAGGACCTCGGCGATGCTCCTGCCGCGCCAGAGGATCTCCAGCGTCTCGCGGTTGTAGCGCTTTCCGCGGCAGGCCTCGCAGGTGACGTACACGTCGGGCAGGAAGTGCATCTCGATGCGGATGACCCCATCCCCCTCGCACGTCTCGCAGCGGCCGCCGCGTACGTTGAAGGAGAAGCGGCCCGGCTTGTAGCCCCTCATCCGGGCCTCCGGGACCAGGGCGAACAGCTCTCGGATCGGAGTGAACAAGCCCACGTAGGTGGCCGGGTTCGAGCGGGGCGTCCGGCCGATCGGCGACTGGTCGATGTCCACGACCTTGTCCACGTGCTCGATGCCGCGCAGTCCGCGGTGGGCGCCGGGCTGGACCAGCGCGCCGTGGAGCCGCCGGGCGAGCGCCCGGTGGAGGATGTCGCCGACCAGGGTGCTCTTGCCCGATCCCGACACTCCGGTGACGCACACGAACAGGCCCAGCGGAAAGTCCACGTCCAAGTTCTTCAGGTTGTGCTCGGAAGCTCCGAGCACCGTGAGGCGCTTGCCGTTGCCGGTCCGGCGCACCGGCGGCACCTCGATCCGCTCCCGGCCCGAGAGGTAGGCGCCCGTGAGGGAGGCCGGGTGCGACGCGATGGCCTCCGGAGGCCCGCAGGCGACCACCTCGCCGCCCAGCTCCCCCGCCCCCGGGCCCAGGTCCACGACCCAGTCGGCGGTGCGGATGGTCTCCTCGTCGTGCTCCACCACGATCACGGTGTTCCCCAGGTCCCGCAGCGCGCACAGGGTGTCCAGAAGCTTCCGGTTGTCCCGCTGGTGGAGGCCGATGGAGGGTTCGTCGAGGATGTAGAGGACTCCGGTGAGGCGGGAGCCGATCTGCGTGGCGAGGCGGATCCGCTGCCCCTCTCCTCCGGCCAGGGTCGCAGCGCTGCGATCGAGGGTGAGGTAGCCGAGACCCACGTCGGCCAGGAAGCGGAGGCGCTCGCGGATCTCCCTGAGGATCGGTTCGGCGATCGCCTGCTCCCTCGCGCTCAGGGGGAGTTGCTCGTACAGCTTCAGCGCGGCTGTCACGCTCAGGGCCGCGTGCTCGGCGATACTCTTGCCCGCGACGCGCACGGCGAGGCTCTCGGGCCGCAGGCGCGCGCCTCCGCAGGCCGGACACGGCCGCTCCGCCATGTACCGCTCCAGCTCCTCGCGCCGCGCCTCCGAGTCGATTTCCCGGTAGCGGCGCTCGAGGATCGGCAGAATGCCCTCCCACCTCGTCCGCCACCTGTACTGGCTGCGCCGGCCCTTCCACCGGAAGTCGAACTCCCGCTCTCCCGACCCGTGCCAGAGGATCCGTTTGAAGGCCGGTGGAAGCTTCCGGTACGGCGTGCGGGGGTCCACCCGGTACGCCTTGAAGAGACCCGACTCCAGGATCTGGTACCAGTTGCCGTCGCCCCAGGCGATGGCCCCGTCCCGGATGCTCCGGTTCTCGTCGGCGAGCAGCAGGGCCTTGTCGAAGGTCCTGCGCACGCCCAGCCCGCCGCAATCCGGGCAGGCCCCGTACGGCGAGTTGAAGGAGAACATCCGCGGTGCGAGCTCGCCCACCGAGATGCCGCAGTCGGGGCAGGCGAGCTGCCTCGAGAACAGCCGCTCGGTCCCCTCCCCGGCCGAGACCACCACGAGTCCTTCGGCCGCCTCCAGGGCGGTCTCCACCGAGTCCGCGACGCGTCCTCTGAGGTCCCGGCGAACGGCCAGCCGGTCCACGACGATCTCGATCGTGTGCTTCTTCTGCTTGTCGAGCTCGATGTCCTCCGCCAGGTCCCGGAGCACACCGTCCACCCGGGCCCGCACGAAGCCCTTGCGCGCGGCCTCGTGCAGCTCCTTCTTGTAGATCCCCTTTCGGCCGCGGACGATCGGGGCCAGGATGTGCACGCGCGTGCCTTCGGGAAGGGCGAGGATCGCGTCCACGATCTGCTCGACGCTCTGCGAGGCGATGGGCTTGCCGCAGCGGTGGCAGTGAGGGCGACCGGCCCTGGCGAACAGCAGCCGCTGGTAGTCGTAGATCTCGGTGACGGTGGCCACGGTCGAGCGCGGGTTGCGCGAGGTCGTCTTCTGCTCGATGGAGATGGCCGGGGACAGCCCCTCGATGGACTCCACCTCGGGCTTTTCCATCTGCTCGAGGAACTGCCGCGCGTACGCGGACAGCGACTCGACGTAGCGGCGCTGCCCCTCGGCGTACAGGGTGTCGAACGCGAGCGAGGACTTGCCGGAGCCGGACACCCCGGTGATGACGATCAGGCGGTTGCGCGGCAGCGCGAGGTCGATGCGCTTCAGGTTGTGCTGCGCCGCGCCCCGAACGAGGATCTCGGTGGCCGCCACGTTCCCGCTCCGACGTGAATCCGTGCCCTGGAAGCGAACGATTGTACGGAATGGGCGGCCGTGCCTCCACCGCGAGGCCGAAAGCCCGAACGCCACGTGGATGCGGCCGCCCTCGCTTTGTTATGCTCCGCGCCGTGTCCGCCGGATGTCGGCGCACGCTGCTCGCCCTCGCCGCGGTCGCCTCGCTCGCCGCGAGCCGATCCGGGGTCCCACCCGCCTGGGAGCCCGACAGGGACGCCCCGGGAGCCCCGCGGTTCGCCGCCGGTTCCTGGGAGGTCGAGCACCCGGCCTTCAGGGCGCGCCTCAGGCCCGTGAGCTCGGCCGAACGCCTCGACTACATCCGGCGCCGCACGGGGGTCGAGGTGGATCCCTTCGCTGCGCGGCCCGCCGCGGAGGCCGTCTTCGTGTCCTGGGTGCTCGAGGTGGAGAGCCGGTCGAGCGCCGTGCTGTCCCTCGAGCCGGGCGCCTGCCTCCTCGTCGGCCCGGACCGCGAGCTGCGGACGCCGCTCGACCTGGCCTCGATCGAGGCCGCCTACGGGGCGGCGGACCAGCCCCTGCCGCCGGTCTACGGGCGCGTCCGCCCGGCCCTGCTCGACGGATCCGTCCTGCTCCGTCCCGGAGACCGCGCGGAAGGGCTCCTCGTCTACCGGGTGCCTCGTTCCCTCAAGAGGTTCCAGGTGGAGGTGTCGCTGACGACCGCGGCCGGCGAGCGGGTGGGCTTCTCGGCGCCCCACCGCCTGGCGCGCCGCTCCAGGCGGGGCCGGTGATGTCCCGAGCGAGGCTCCTCGACGGGAGGGCCGCCGCGCGGGACATCCGCGAGGAGGTGGCCCGAGGCTGCGCGCGCCTGAGGGCCGATCGCGGGATCGTCCCCGGCCTCGGCGTCGTCCTCGTGGGCGAGCACGCCGCCTCGAGGGTCTACGTCCGCAACAAGGAGAAGGCGGCGCGGGAGGCGGGCATGGAGTGCCGCGTCGTGCGGCTTCCCGCGAGCACGCCCGGGGACGAGATCCTGGCCACCGTGAGAGCCCTCAATCTGGATCCGCGCACCCACGGGATCCTCGTGCAGCTGCCGCTCCCACAAGGCGTGGACGAAAAGGAGGTCCTCGAGGCCGTGGATCCGGACAAGGACGTGGACGGCTTCCATCCGCTCAACGCGGGCCGGTTGCTCGTGGGCCTGCCCGGCTTCCTACCGTGCACGCCCGCGGGGATCGTCGAGCTGCTGAAGCGAAACGGGATCGCGCTCGCCGGCCGGAGGGCCGTGGTGATCGGCCGCAGCAACATCGTGGGGAAGCCCACGGCCCTGCTCCTCCTGCGCGAGCACTGCACGGTGACCATCTGCCACTCGCACACGGCGGACCTGGCCGGCATCGCCTCGACCGCGGATGTCCTCGTGGTCGCAGCCGGCCGCGCGGGGCTCGTCACCGGCGAGTTCATCAAGCCCGGATCCGCCGTGGTGGACGTGGGCATCCACGCGATCTCGGACGAGCAGACCGTGCGGCGCCTGTTCGGCGAGGACCGGGAACGGCTCGAGGAGCTGCGGGTGAAGGGCTCGACCCTCGCGGGCGACGTCCACCCGCTCGAGGGCGCGGCGCGCGCGGGATGGATCACGCCGGTCCCGGGGGGCGTCGGCCCGCTCACGGTGGCCATGCTCCTCCGCAACACGCTCCAGGCCGCACAGCGCGCCGCCGGGGCGCGCGGGTCGTGAGCTCGCCCTCCCCGCGTCCTGTCCTCCGCGTCGGCCTCACGGGGGGGATCGCGACCGGCAAGTCCACGATCGCCTCGATGCTGCGGGACCTCGGGGCGTTCGTCCTCGACGCCGACCGCATCGTGCACGAGCTTCTCGAGCCGGGCGGGGCGGCCTTCGCGGAGGTCGTCGGCCGGTTCGGCGACACGATCCTGGACGCGTCGGGACGGGTGGACCGGGGGCGGCTCGGCGCCACCGTGTTCGCCGACGAGCGGGCGCGGCAGGCGCTCGAGGCGATCGTCCATCCGAAGGTGATCGCGGAGATCGAGCGCCGGATTCGCGACCGGGCGGAGGCGGGGGCTCCCGCCCCACTCGCGTTCGTGGATGCGGCCCTCCTCGTCGAGAGCGGCTTCCACCGCGCCTTCGACCGGATCGTCGTCGCCGTCTGCGGTCGCGAGCGGCAGATCGAGCGGTTGCGCGAGCGAGGCATGGGTCGGGAGGAGGCCGAATCACGCCTCGCGGCCCAGGCGCCCGACGGCGCCAAGCTCGCCGCCGCCGATTACGTGGTGGACACGGGCGGCAGCCTCGAGGACACTCGAGCCCAGGTGGCCTGCCTCCACGCGGCCCTGTTGCGGGATTACGAGCAGGAGTTCGGCGGGGCGCCGCGGGGGTCGGCGGTATAATCCCGCGCCCCCGGGCGGAGGCCGGCTCCCGTGATCCCCCCGCAGCTGCTTTCGAGGCTGCTCGAGTCGCTTCTTTCCCGCGGCGGAGACTTCGCCGAGATCTTCGCCGAGGAGGCCCGCGCGACCTCCCTCCTCCGGGAGGACGGCCGCGTACAGGAGGCCGCATCGGGGACGGATCGGGGGGCGGGCCTGCGGATCGTCCACGGGGACCTGACCTACTTCGCGAACGGGAACGACCTGTCCGCCGAGGGACTGCTGACCCTGGCGCGCAACCTGGCGTCGGCCCTGCCCGATGGACTTCCGCAACGGCAGCCGGCGCCGCTGCGGCTCGTCGAGGTTCCCGTCGTCTCGCCGGTGCGCATCGAGCCGGCGTCGGTCCCGCTCGACGCCAAGGTGGACCTTCTCGAGCGCGCCGACCGCGCGGCGCGCGCCGCCGACCGGCGCGTGGCTCAGGTGGCGGTCCGCTACCGCGAGACCGACCGTTCGGTCCTGGTGGCCAACTCCCACGGCGTCCTGGCGCGGGACCGAACCGTTTACACGACCCTGGCCTGTCAGGTCATCGCCCGCGAGGGTGCGGACACCCGCGCCTCGCAGAGGGTGGCGGCCGGCACCTGCGGCTTCGAGCTGTTCGAGCAGCAGGACCCGGACGCGCTCGGCCGGGAGGCGGCGCGGGTCGCCTGCCTGCAACTCGCAGCGGAGCCCGCGCCCGCCGGAACGTTCACGGTGGTGCTGTCGTCGAGGGCGGGGGGGACCATGATCCACGAGGCCTGCGGCCACGGCCTCGAGGCGGACTTCATCGAGAAGGGCCTCTCGGTCTACGCGGGAAAGCTCGGCACGAAGGTGGCCGCGGAGACCGTCACGGTCGTGGACGACGGTACCCTGCCCGGAAGGCGGGGTTCCTCGGCGATGGACGACGAAGGGACGCTCTCGCGGCGCGCGGTCCTCATCGAGCGAGGGATCCTCAAGGGCTACCTTCACTCGCTGCGCACCGCGTGGCGGCTCGGACAGGAACCCACGGGGCACGGGCGCCGGGAGTCGTTCCGACACCTCCCGATCCCGCGCATGCGCAACACGATGATCCTGCCCGGCGACGACGATCCCGAGCAGATCGTCGCGTCGGTGGAGGACGGCATCCTCGTCGCCGAGATGGGCGGCGGCGAGGTGGACATCGTCTCCGGCAACTTCGTCTTCCACTGCACGGAGGCGTACCGGATCCGCCGGGGTCGGGTGGCCGAGCCGCTTCGGGACGCGATCCTGACCGGAAACGGTATCGAGGTCCTGACCTCCATAGACCGAGTGGGCTCCGATCTCGGCTTTCAGGTGGGCACGTGCGGGAAGGACGGTCAGGGAGTACCCGTGTCCGACGCGCAGCCGACGCTCCGGATCCCGCGCATCGTGGTCGGAGGGCGCGCGGGATGAGGGGACCGGCTCGGGAGGCCGTGGAAGCGGGGCTCGAGGCGATCCGCAGGCTCGGCGGCTCGGGGGAGGTCTTCGCACAGCAGTCGCGGCAGGTGAAGGTGGTCGTGAGCGGGGACCTCGTCGAAAGCGTCCAGGACCGGCAGGAGCGCGGGGCGGGGCTGAGGCTGTTCGAAGATGGCCGGGTGGGCTTCGCCTTCACCACGGACCTGTCGGCCGAGGGGCTGGCCGCAGCCGCCCGCGAGGCCCGCGAGCTCGCACGCCAGCTCGACCGGGACGAGGCCTGGCGCATCGCGCCGATCCTCGACGGCGCCCCACTGCCCTTCCCCTCCGAGGATCCGGCGGTCAGCGCCGTGCCCGTGTCCCGGCGCATCGAGATGGCCTTCGCGATGGAGAGAGCGGCACGCGCGCTCGATCCCCGCGTGGGTCGGGCTCGGAAGTCCGTGGTCACGGACGTCGTGGGCGAGGTGGCCGTCGGCCACACGGGCGGGCTGCGGGCTGACCACCGCTACACCCGCGCGGTCGCTTACATCCAGCTCACCGCCAGCGAGAACGGGCAGTCCCGATCCGGCTACCGCGCCGCCTTCGCACTCGGTCCCGCCGCCCTCCCCGTGGAGGAGGTCGGTCGCGAGGCCGCCCGCCGCGCCCTCGAACGTCTCGGAGCGAAGCCGGGACCCACGGGAAGGCTTTCCGCTGTCCTCGACCGGGAGGTCGTGGCCGGGCTGCTGGACGAGCTGGCACCCGCGTTCTCGGGGCAGCGCGTCGTCCGAAGGACCACCCCGCTCGCGGGACGGGTCGGCGAGGCGGTCGGCTCGCCGGCGGTGACGATCCTCGACGACCCGAGGCTTCCCGGCGGCTACGGGAGCGCGCCCTCGGACGGCGAGGGGGTGCCGACCCGCCGCGTCGTGCTGATCGAGAGCGGCGTCCTGAAGGGGTTCCTGCACGACACCTACTCCTCCGCGAAGCTCGGCTTCGGGCGGCCGGGCAACGCGGTTCGGGGCTCCTTCCAGTCGCCTCCGCGGATCGGGCCCATGAACTTGTTGCTGCTTCCCGGAGAGATCCCCCGCGAGGAGCTGCTCGAGCGCGCGGGCGAGGGGATCTACATCGACGAGGTGATGGGCCTCCACACGGTGGATGCCACGACAGGCGACTTCTCCCTCGGGGCGAGCGGCAGGCGGATCGAGCGGGGCCGGCTGGGCGAGCCTGTGGACAGGATCGCCTTCGCCGGGAACGCGATCGAGCTGCTGCGCTCGATCGCGGCGGTCGGGTCGGACCTGGAGCTGTTCCCCGGAGGCGGCGGCGCGCCCTCGGTGCTCGTCCAGGACCTGAGCATCGCGGGAGCGGCTTGACCGGCCGCCGCGGGGCGGGCGCGCCGCGCTAGCCGCCCGCGATGGCGCCGATCACGAGGAAGAGCTCCGCGCCCTTCGCGACCGCCTCGGGCAGCGGCTCGTCGGGCGGTGCCAGCGAAACGTCCTGCTCGCAGGCGAAGAACCGCAGGAACGGCCGCCTTCGGCGCGTCGCGTGGTCTCGGATCGTGCCCCGGAGAACCGGGTAGGCCGCTTCGAGCGCGTCCAGGACGGAGCGCTGCGTGACCGGGCCGTGGACCTCGAGCCCTACCTCCCCGTCCACGCGCGCCAGGGCTCGAAGATGCGGCGGGAGTACAACGCGGATCATGGCAGCGTCTGGACCTCCACGGACAGGACGGCCGGGAGGTCCCGCACGACGGGGGCCCAGTGATCGCCCGCGTCCGCCGAGGCGTACACCTGCCCGCCCGTCGTGCCGAAGTAGATGCCGCACGGGTCGAGCGCGTCGGTGGCGAGCGCGCCCCGCAGCACGTTCACGTAGCAGTGGCTCTGCGGAAGCCCCGCCGTCAGCGCCTCCCATTCGTTGCCGCCCGCCCGACTGCGATAGACCCGCAGCTTCCCCTCGGGCGGGTAGTGCTCCGTGTCGCTCTGGATCGGGACGACGTAGACCGTGTCCGGCTCGTGGGCGTGGACCGCGATGGCGAAGCCGAAGTCGCTCGGCAGGTTTCCGCTGACATCGTGCCAGGAATCGCCCGCGTCGTCGCTCCGGAGGACGTCCCAGTGCTTCTGCATGAACAGGACGTCGGGGCGCGAAGGGTGTCTCGCGATCCGGTGGACGCAGTGGCCGACCTCGGCATCCGGGTCGGGAAGGACGTACCGGGACTCGAGCCCACGGTTGATCGCGCGCCACGTCTCGCCTGCGTCGTCCGACCGGAACGCGCCCGCCGCGGAGATCGCCACGAAAACCCGCCGGGGTGCGGCCCGATCCAGCAGGATGGTGTGCGCGCACATCCCACCCGCGCCGGGCTGCCAGAGGTTCCCCTTGACGCCGCGCAGCCCCGCCAGCTCCTGCCAGCTGAGGCCGCCGTCTCGCGAGCGGAATAGCGCGGCGTCCTCGACGCCGGCGTAGACGAGGTCGGGGTCGCTCGGCGACGGCTCGAGGTGCCAGACGCGCTTGAACTCCCACGGGTGCTGCGTGCCGTCGTACCACTGGTGCGTCCCGACGACGCCGTCGTAGGCGAACTGGTTCCCGACCGGCTCCCACGTCCTGCCGCCGTCGTTGGAGCGCTGGACGACCTGCCCGAACCAGCCCGAGGTCTGCGACGCGTACAGCCGATTCGGGTCCGCGGGCGATCCCTTCACGTGATAGACCTCCCACCCCGCGAAGTGGGGTCCGGCCACGTCCCACCGCTTCCGCGCCCCGTCCGACGTCAGCACGAACGCTCCCTTTCGCGTGCCCACCAGGACCCGCACACCTCCCATCGCGCCCTCCTTTCGAACCCCGCGTCCCGTGCAAGACCGTCCTGCCGCGTGTCGCGGTCCGCCGCGCGGACCCTTCTCGCCTTTCGGTCGAAGGGGAGTCGGCCGCGAAGGATACGACCCCTCCCCGGAGGACGCCACGGGCGACGAGGGCGGAGCCTGTGCCAGGCGCCGGGCTCCCGCGGGCGACGAGCCGGCCTCGCCTCGTTCATGGATCGCGCGGCGACGCCCGACGAGACGGCCGCGGTGGCGCCGCTCGGCGGGAGCTTCACGCGGGCGAGACCGGCGCCCGTGGAACCGGCGGCTTCGCGAGCGAGCCGGCCTCGGTGTGCCCGCGACGTGCCGCGCGGGACGCCGATGCCGGGGCCGGGGCCTCAGGGCCCGCCGCCGCGGGCCCGTGCCCCCTCCTCCGTGGAATCCGGACGCGGATCTCCAGGCAAGTCTCGCACGCCGCAGGGCGCCCTGGGACGGCGAGCGACCTGCCGTCGCCTGCGGCCTCGGGGCAGAGGGAGCGACTTGCAGGCGGGGCGCTGGACGTTCGCAATCCCGGGGCCCGGCTCCGACCCGAGGCGACGAGGATGTCCGATGCATCCATCGCGCGCGCGTTACGGATACGAACGGCCGGACCGGCGATCCGCCTCTCGAGTCCGTGTCGCGACGGCTCGGGCCGCACTGGGCAGCCGCGCCGGCTCTTTGGGGACTCCCGCCGCGGCTGGCTCGTCCTCTCGGCCTCTCGGAGCCCGCGAGCCACGCGCGAGCCCGGACCTCGCGACCTTCGCCCGCAGGCGCGGTGGCTCAGGAGCGCGGAGGCGGCGCCCTTCCCGGCCCCGCGCCGCTCGGGGCCGGATCAGGCGACGCGGGTGCCGGCTTCCTCCCGGTCCTTCTTGAGCGCGATGCGGTTCCGATCGTCCACGAGCACGATCTTCGGCCGGTGCGAGCGGACCGCCGCCTCGTCCACCGAGCAGTAGCTCGCGACGATGATCTTGTGGCCCACCTCGACCATGCGGGCCGCGGCTCCGTTGATGCAGCACTGCCCTGCGCCGCGGGGACCCTCGATCAGGTACGTGGTGAAACGGTTGCCGTTGTCCACGTCGTAGACGTCCACCCTCTCGTAGGAGACCATCCCCGCCGCCTCCATCAGGGCGCCATCGAGCGTCAGGCTCCCTTCGTACTCGACGTTTCGCTCCGTGACCGTGACCCGGTGCACCTTGGCTTGAAGCATCTCGCGCATCATGGGTTCGACTTCTCCTGTCCGGCCCGGGTCGCCTGCGTGTCTCGCTCGGCGCCCCGACCGGGACCGACCCGCTCGGACGCGGCCCCGACAACGGCGCAGTCTAGTGTCGGGCCCGGGCGGCCTTCAACTCGGGGCCCCGGCTGATATTCGTTCTGCTTTCGCCGACGCCTCACACCCGCAGCACGACGTTGTCAATGAGCCGCGTCCGGCCAGCCCAGACCGCCACGGCGAGCAGCAGCTCCCCCTCGACCCGCTCGACCTGCTCGAGCTCCCCGGTCCCGACGAGGGCCACGTAGTCCACCTTCATCAGGGGCTCGGCCTCGAGCACTTCCCGGACGGCCCGCACCACCGCGGCCGGGTCGCGCTCGCCGGAGGCGACGGCCTGCTGGGCGGCCTCGAGCGAGCGCGGGATCGCCCTCGCCGCCCGCCTCTCCTCGGCCGACAGGTAGACGTTGCGGCTCGACAGCGCGACGCCGTCCTCGTCGCGGACCGTGGGAAGCACGAGGATCTCCACGTCCAGCAGCAGGTCCCGCACCATGCGCTGCACCAGGATCGCCTGCTGGGCGTCTTTCTGTCCGAAGGCCGCCACGTCCGGCCGCACGACCTCGAACAGCTTGAGCACGACTGTGGCGACCCCGCGGAAGTGGCCGGGCCGGCTCGCCCCCTCGAGGATCGAGCCGAGCCGCTCCACTTCGACGAAGGTGCGAGGGCCCGGCGGGTAGACCTCGCCGGCCTCCGGGGCGAACAGGTAGTCCACCCCTTCCCGGATCAGGAGGTCGGCGTCTCGCGCCAGGTCCCTCGGGTAGCGATCGAAGTCCTCTCCCGGAGCGAACTGCGTGGGGTTGACGAAGACCGAGACGACCGCGACGTCGGAGACCTCCCGGACCCTCCGCACGAGGCTCAGGTGCCCCTCGTGGAGGAAGCCCATCGTCGGCACGAATCCGACGCGCCGGCCCTCCGCGCGCGCCCGCCGGGAGATCTCCTTCATTCGCGGCACGTGGCGGACGAGCTCCATGCCGCGGCCGGCCGCCCCGCTCAACCGTACGTCTCCTCCTCGGAGGGGTACCGGCCTCGCCGCACGTCCTCGGCCCAACGGCGGATCGCCTCCACGTGCTGACCGTGCGTATCCGCGTAGCGCCGCACGAACTTCGGCACCGGCCCCGGGAGCATCCCCAGCAGATCGTGGATCACGAGGACCTGCCCGTCGCAGTGCGGCCCGGCGCCGATGCCGATGGTGGGCACGTCCACCTCGCGCGTGATGCGGGCGGCGAGGGCCGAGGGGATGCCCTCGAGGACGATGCTGAAGGCGCCGGCCTGGGCGATCGCCCGCGCATCCTGGACGAGCGCTTCGGAGTCTGCCGGCTCCTTCCCCTGCACCCGGAAGCCGCCCATCTTCAGCACGGACTGCGGGGTGAGGCCGAGGTGGCCCATGACCGGGATCTCCGCGGCGGCGAACGCCTCGAGCACCGGGAGCCTCTTCCTCCCCCCCTCGATCTTCACCGCGTCGGCGCCCGCCTCCCGGATGAAGCGCGCCGCGTTGCGGACCGATTCCTCCGGGCCGAGGTGGAACGACAGCCACGGCATGTCCACCACGAGAAGCGCCCGCTTGCGCGCGCGGCCGACCGCCTTGGCGTGGTGGAGCATGTCCTCCAGCGTGACCGGCAGGGTGCTCTCGTAGCCGAGGACGACCATGCCCAGCGAGTCGCCGACCAGGAGGCAGTCCGCTCCGCCCTCCTCGGCGGCGATCGCCGTCGCGGCGTCGTAGGCCGTGAGGACGACGAGGCGCTCCCCGCGGCCCTTGCGGGCCCGGAACGCGGGGACGGTGACGCGGGATGGGTGGTTTCCGGGCGGCTTCAAGCGGCCTCCTCGCCTGCCCGCCCCCCTCCGGGAGGTCGAGCGACCGGGCCGGCTCCCCGGGCCCGGCCCCTACGCGGTCGAGCCCAGAGGCCGATAGTATTGCACGCCGCGGTCCATCTTGCGGATCTGGGCGACCAGCTCGTCCAGGTGCTGCTCCTCGTGGACGAAGTCAATGTCGGTCGTGTCAATCACCAGGAGCGGGGTCTGCGTGTAGTGGAAGAAGAAGTAGTTGTAGGCCTTGTTGACCTCCTCGACGTACGCCTCGGAGATCTGCGCCTCGTAGTCGCGGCGGCGGCGGCGGATCCGCTCCATGAGCCGGCTCGACTTGGCCTGCAGGAAGATGACGAGGTCCGGCTTCGGCACCTGCGGCTCCAGCAGCTCGTACAGCCGGTCGTAGATGAGCAGCTCGCTGTCGTCCAGGTTCAGGTAGGCGAAGATCTTGTCCTTGGGGAGCAGGAAGTCGCAGAGGGTGACCTCGTGGAACAGGGTCCGCTGCGCGAGCTCCAGCAGCTGGCGGTGCCGGCTCAGCAGGAAGAACAGCTGCGCCTGGAACGCGGCGCCGGGACGGTCCTGGTAGAAGTCGCGCAGGAACGGATTGTCCACCTTCTCGAGGACCTTGTGCGCATCGAACTTGCGGGCGAGGAGCTCGACGAACGAGGTCTTGCCCACTCCGATCGGGCCCTCGACGGCGATGGACCTGAAGCGCAAGTGGACCCCCGAGAAGAGGGCCGGATTATACGGAGGCGTCTCCGGCCGTGGCAATCGCCCCCGCGCGCCGGACGCGCTGCGCGTCGCCGAGGCGCGCGAGGAGCTCCGCGACCGTGAGCCCCGTCACGGGGTCGCGCGCGCCTGGGGCGATCTCGACGAGCGGGGTGAGCACGAACCGTCGCTCCCGCATGCGAGGGTGCGGAAGCGACAGTCGCGGGTGGTCGAGGACGTGCTCCCCGAACAGCAGGATGTCGAGGTCGAGCACGCGCGGGTCCGCAGGCGCCCTGCGGACGCGGCCGACCTCCTGCTCGACGGCGAGCGCCGCGTCGAGCAGCTCGAGCGGCTCGAGGCAGGTTTCGACCTCCGCCACCATGTTCAGGAACCAGGGGGTCCCGGCCGGGCAGCCCACGGGCTCCGTTTCCCAGACCGAGGACAGGGCCCGACAGGGGGCTCCGCGGCGGGCGAGGCCAGCGAGGCCGGCCCGCAGGTTCGCCCAGCGGTCGCCGAGGTTCGAGCCGAGGCCGACATACGCGCTTCTCGCCGCGGTTCGGAGCGCGGTTGAACCGGCGCCCGGAAGCTCGCTATCATGCGCCCTCACCTCCGGAACGCTACACCCGTAGACCCCCCGGGGGCGAGGGCGACGGCGCCCCCCCTCCTTGCCCGACGCGAGATCCGGAAGACGAGAGGAGACGATGGGAACACGGAAGAAAGCCACCCAGCCCGCGGGCTCGGGCGAGCCCGGCGCGGCCGGCCGCCCGCAGGCGCGACCGGCACCGCCGAAGCGCCAGCAATCGGCCGCCTACGAGCGGGCCCTCCGGACGTTCACGACCGCCCTGGAGCAGTTTCACCGGGGAGCGTACGGCGACGCGCTCGAGGCCCTCCGCTCCCTCGACGCCATCTCCGCCGAGGAACCCGAGCTCGCCGGCCGGGCCCGCGTCTATGCCGCCGTCTGCGAGCGGAAGCTGCGAGGCGAGATCCACGAGCCGCGCACCGCCGAGGATCGCTTCCACCTCGGCGTGGCCCGGGCCAACGAGGGGCGGCTCGACGAGGCGCTCCGGCTCATCGAGCAGGCCATCCAGGAAGACCCCCGCCACCCCGGCTACCTGTATGCCCGCGCGTCGGTCCGGGCGCTCCAGGGCAACGCGGAGGCCGCGGCGGCCGACCTCAGGAAGGCGATCGAGCTCGAGCCCCGGCTTCGCTACCAGGCGGCGAACGATCCGGACTTCCAGCTCGTCCGCGACAATCCGCGCTTCGTGGACGTCATCGAGCCGACGCCCGGCGAGGTGTGACCGTGGCTGCGCGGCGCGCGGCGCTGACCGTGCTGGTCCTCGCGGCCGGCCTCGGCAAGCGCATGCGCTCGAAGAAGGTCAAGCTCCTCCACGCGGTGGCTGGCCGCCCCATGGTCGCGCACGTGGTCGAGACCGCGCGCTGCCTCGCGCCCGACCGCGTCGTGGCGGTCCTCGGCCACCAAGCCGAGCAGGTGCGCGCCGCGCTCGAGGGGACGTGCGACGACTTCGCCCTTCAGCGGCCGCAGCGCGGGACCGGTCACGCCGTGCTCCAAGCCGCCCCGCTCCTGCCGAAGCGGGATGGCTCGACCCTGCTGATCCTCAACGGCGACCTTCCGACGCTGCGGGCCTCGACGCTGCGGGCCATCGTGTCCCGCCACCGGAGATCGGGGGCGACGCTGACGATCGTGACCGCATCGGCCGAAGACCCGTCGGGCTACGGGCGGATCGTCCGCGACGCGGCGGGCCGCGTCCTGCGCATCGTCGAGGAGCAGGACGCGTCGGCGCTCGAGCGGCGCATTCGGGAGATCAACTGCGGGATCTACTGCGCCGACGCGCAGAAGCTGCTGCCGGTGCTCGCACGGCTGCGACCCTCCCGCTCTTCGGGCGAGCTGTACCTCACCGACGCCGTCGAGCGGCTGATCGCCCGCGGCGAGCCGGTCCGCGCGGTCCGGTGCGAGGACGCCGCCGAGGTCCTTGGCGTGAACACCCGGGCCGAGCTGGCCCGGGCCACCCGGACCCTCTACGCGCGCAAGTCCGCCGAGCTGCTCGGGGCCGGCGTGACCCTGCTCGACCCGGACCGGACCTTCGTGGATCCCCGCGCCCGCGTGGGTCGGGACACGGTCCTCTACCCGGACGTGATCGTCGAGGGGGCGTCGGCGATCGGCGAGGACTGCGTGATCCGGCAAGGATGCCGGCTCGTCGAGGCGAGCCTCGGCCGAGGGGTCGAGGTCCGCGACCACAGCCTGCTCGACCGCTGCGTCGTCGGCGACGGAGCGGTCGTGGGGCCGTTCGCGCACCTGCGACCCGGGTCGGTCCTCGAGCCGGAGGTTCGCATCGGCAACTTCGTCGAGGTGAAGCAGTCGCGGCTCGGCCGGGGGACGAAGGCGATGCACCTGTCCTACCTGGGAGACGCGACGATCGGCGAAGGGTGCAACATCGGTGCGGGGACGATCACCTGCAACTACGACGGATCCTCGAAGAACCCCACCGTGCTCGGCCGCGGTGTGTTCGTCGGGAGCGACACGCAGCTGGTCGCCCCGGTGCGCGTCGGCGACGGCGCGTACGTGGGCGCCGGAACGACGGTGACCGAGGACGTCCCCCCCGGCGCCCTGGCGCTGAGCCGCGCGAGGCAGGTCAACGTGGAGGGCTGGGTCGAGCGGCGGCGGCGGAAAGGGCGGGAGGGAACCGAGTAACGGCCGGCGCGCGCGGGCCGGGGGCCGGGGAGGCCCGGAGGCGTATATTTTCCGGCGGTCGAGGAGGCGAGGGCCATGTGCGGCATCGTGGGATACATCGGGCCGAAGGACCCGGTCGGAGTGCTGGTGGACGGCCTCAAGCGGCTCGAGTACCGCGGGTACGACTCGGCTGGCATCGCCGTGGTCAACGGGGAAGGAACGGTGGCGATCCGGAGGGCGGCGGGCAAGCTCCGGGACCTGGAGAGCGTGATCGCCCGCAGCCCGCTGGCGGGCCGCTACGGGATCGGCCACACCCGCTGGGCCACCCACGGCCGGCCCACCGAGGAGAACGCCCACCCTCACCGGGACTGCACCGGCCGCCTGGTCGTCATCCACAACGGGATCATCGAGAACTACCTTGATTTGAAGCACGAGCTCCAGACCCGAGGCCACATCTTCGTGACGGAGACCGACACGGAGGTGGTCGCCCACCTGCTCGAGCAGGAGATCGAGACCACGAAGGCCCCGCTCGCCGACGCGTTCCGCGCCGTGTTGCCGAGGTTGCGGGGCATCTATGCCCTCGTGGCGATCTCCGGGGACGAGCCCGAGACCCTGGTCGCCGGCCGGCTCGGCCCCCCGCTCGTCGTCGGCCTCGCGGACGGGGAGCTGTTCGTCGCCTCGGACGTCCCCGCCATCCTCCCTCATACGAAGGACGTGATCTTCCTCGACGACCACGAGGTCGCCATCCTCTCGCGCTCGGGCGTCCGGTTCGTCCGGCTCGATGGGAAGGCCGTCGAGAAGTCCCCCAGCCGCATCCCGTGGGATCCGATCATGGCCGAGAAGGGCGGCTACCGTCACTTCATGCTCAAGGAGATCCACGAGCAGCCGCGGGCGGTCCGGGACACCCTCCTCGGACGGATCTCCCTGGAGTCGGTGGAGGTGTTCCTCGAGGAGATGAACCTGACCGAAGAGGAGATCCGTTCCTTCCGGCGGGCCACCATCGTGGCGTGCGGCACGTCCTGGCACGCGGGCCTCGTGGGCAAGTTCCTGCTCGAGCAGCTCGCCCGGATTCCGACCGAGGTGGACTACGCCTCCGAGTTCCGCTACAGGAGGCCGCTGGTGGACGCCGGCACGCTGCCCATCTTCATCAGCCAATCCGGGGAGACCGCGGATACCCTGGCGGCCCAGCGGGAGGCCAAGCGGCACCAGCCGAAAACACTCGCCATCTGCAACGTCCGCGGCAGCATGCTCACCCGCGAGGCGCAATCTTCAACGTCCTCGGATTTATTATTAATCTTTAGGCGACCGGGACCATCTACACCCACGCGGGCCCCGAGATCGGCGTGGCCTCCACCAAGGCCTTCACGAGCCAGATCGCAGCCCTCGCATTGCTCGGCCTCAAGCTGGGCAAGGAGCGGGACGTGCTGTCCGACGCCCAGGTGCTCGAGCTCGTGCGCGCGCTCTATCACATCCCCGCCCAGATGGAGCGCTGTCTCGGCGACGATTCGCTGATCCAGGACATCGCGCGCACCTTCCACACCCACCGGGACTTCCTCTACCTCGGCCGCGGCGTGAACTACCCCATCGCCCTCGAGGGAGCGCTGAAGCTCAAGGAGATCTCCTACATCCACGCCGAGGGCTACCCGGCCGGCGAGATGAAGCACGGCCCCATCGCCCTCATCGACGAGAACATGCCCGTCGTCGCCCTCGTGCCCCGGGACAGCGTCTACGAGAAGATGCTCTCGAACATCGAGGAGGCGAAGGCGCGCTCGGGCATCGTCATCGCGGTCACCGACGACGGGGGCGCGGATCTCGGGAGCAGGGCGGACTATGTGGTCGCGGTGCCGTCCACGAGCGAGCTGCTGTCGCCCCTGCTGTTCGTCCTGCCGCTGCAGCTCCTCGCGTACCACATCGCTCTGCTGCGGGGATGCGACGTGGACCAGCCTCGCAACCTGGCCAAGAGCGTGACCGTGGAGTGAGGCGCGGCCGGAGTTCGCCCGCTCACGCGGGCTCGGACGCCGACACTCGTGGCGCCCGGACGGCCCGCCACGCCTCGAGCAGCACCGACACCGCCAGCGCCACCAGCACGATCCCGATGCCCCCCATCAGCCAGTCCGGCCGCCACGCCCCGGTGTCCGGGTCGGCCGCGAGCAGGGAGCGGCTCACCTGCCAGACGAAGGCGCCGACCGTGGTGGCCAACATCAGGGCCGAAGGGATCGCCGTCGGCAGCGTCCCGCGCCCCCGCTGCAGGAGCCAGCACGAGGTGACCAGCAGCGCAAGGGCCCCGACGAGCTGGTTCGAGGCGCCGAAGGCCGGCCAGATGGCGCGCCAGTGCCCGGTGAGGGCCAGCGCCGCGGTCGCGCAGACGACCACCAGCGTGCTCCCCAGCCGGCTCCGCCAGCCCGTGAGCTCCTCGAGCAGGTAGCGAGCGAGCCTCGTGGCGGTGTCGAGGGTCGTCAGGATGAAGAAGTTGAGCGCCATGATGGCGAAGGCCGCCCCGTACCCTCCGAAGAGCCACGCCGTGAGCGCGCCGTAGCCCTCGCCGAACGCCTGGATCGCCCCGCCCGGCGACCGCAGCAGCTCCGCGTGCCGCGCGGCCGTGAGGCCGGCCCCCACCGACACGACCACGACCACAGCCACGAGCGACTCCACGAGCATGGCGCCGTAGCCGATCCGGCACGCGTACGCCTCGCTCGGCAACTGCTTGCAGGTCGTCCCGGAGGAGACGATCGAGTGGAACCCCGAGATCGCCCCGCACGCGATGGTCACGAACATCATCGGCCAGAGCGGCCCCGCGAGCGGCCAGTCGGGGGGACGGAAGGCGCGGTAGGGCTCGGCCGTCAAGGCCGGGTCCGTCCACACCGCTCCGGCGACACCGAGCCCGATCGTCGCGAACAGCACGTAGGAAGAGAGGTAGTCGCGGGGCTGCAGGAGGTACTGCACCGGAACGATCGAGGCCACCGTGCAGTAGAGGAGCAGGAGCGCGACCCACACCGCCTCCGCCGGAACCGGGCCGGCCACGGGAAGCCGCAGCGGCAGAAGCCGCCCGATCTCCATGAGAGCCCCGAGGAAGCCGAGCCCGAGCACGGTCACCGCCACCAGCCGCTTGAGAGAGGGTTCGCCGCGGCGGTGGAGAAGCAGTCCCGTCCAGACCGCGGCGGGCAGGATCCCCCAGCTCGGGATCACGATCTCCGGCGCCGACACGAACGTCCCCGCCGTGAGCACGCTGAACACGGCCAGCACCAGCACGAGCGAGATGAGGATGAACAGCGCGAACAGGGTGCGGGCGCGCCGGCCGACGACCCGAGCCGCGACCTCGGCGATGGAGACCCCGCCGTGACGGACCGCGACGACGAGGGAGGAGAAGTCCGCGACGGCGCCCATCAGGATCCCGCCTGCGAGGATCCAGACGAGCGAGGGGAGCGCGCCCCAGTACGCGACGGCGAGGGCGGGCCCGACGATCGGCCCGGCCGCGCAGATCGAGGAGAAGTGATGTCCGAACAGGACGAGCCAGTGCCGGGCCGGGACGTAGTCCACCCCGTCGTAGCGGGTGTGCGCCGGGGTCGGCCGCGACGGGTCCACGCCGAGCCTGCGGGCGAGGAACCGCCCGTAGAGCAGGTAGCCGGCCGCGAGGAGGCCGACGGCGCCCAGCACCATCCAGCGCCCGCTCACGCGGCCCCCTTCTCGCCGCCCCTGGCTGCGTTCAAGCTCGATCCCTCCCCCGGAAGGGCGACCCGGGCGGCATGCCCGGCACCGGGAAGCTCCAACTCAGCCGGCCGCGCCCGTGTTCCCAGGCCGCGACGGCCGCGTAGGAGCCCGCGGCCGCGAGCAGCGACGCGACGAAGGGGAAGCCGAACGGGACGATGTACGTGCCGCCGATCTGGACGGCCGCCCCACCGATCAGCGCGGCCATCGCGCTCGCCGCGCGCCCGAACCGGGAGAACAGACCGAACGCGACGAGCACGACGAAGCCCGCCCCCCCGAAGGCCGAGGCCTCTTCCACGAGACCGTAGACGCTCCCACCCGCGTGGGCGAGCCCGTAGGCGAGGAGGCCGGCCACGACGACCCCGACGCGCGCGACCAGGACCTTCTGCCGCTCGCCGAGATCCGGCCGCCAGGACTGGATCAGGTTCCGCGACGCGAGGGAGGAGGCGACGAGCAGCGTGCTGTCCACCGTCGAGAGGATCGCGGAGACGAGCGCCCCGGTGAAGACCACGTACCCGGCGACGGGCAGGTACCGGCGCGCCAGATGGGGAAGGATCTGCTCGGGATGCTCGAGGTCCGGAGCGAGGGCGGGGCCGATCAACCCGATCGCGAGCGGCACCGACCCGACGAGAACGTAGATCGCTCCCGCGAGCAGCGAGGAGCGCCGGGCGACCGGGGCCGACCGGCTCGCGCTCACGCGCGAAATCAGCTCCTGGGCCACGACGGACCCCAGCACCGGCGTGGCCCATGCCTCGAGCGTGCCGAGCCAGCCGCGCTCGCCGGCCCCCGCCAGGCTC
>JBBIHW010000016.1:0-20527 GCA_037446795.1 Acidobacteriota bacterium | reverse complement strand
AAACGGTGCGACGGTGGGGGCGAATATAGGTTCGAGGCGACGGCGGGCAAGCGCCGCCTTGACAGGTCTGCAGCGCTCTCCAATAATGACGCTGGCGCTATCGTCTAGGGGTTAGGACGGGTGGTTCTCAGCCATCAAACCGGGGTTCGAATCCCCGTACCGCTACCACGGCATCCCCGAGAGAATGGCCCTCGACCGAGGGCCATTCTCCTGCGCCCCGGGCGCGGAGGCGTCCTCGGCTAAGGGCTCGCCTCAAGCTTCGGCTGGTTCCGGCGGCTCGCACGGCAGGATCTCCAGATGCTGCGGGAATCGGGTTTCCGGACAGAGCCGCTGGAGAATGCTCAGCACGTTGCGGCGCACGTCGTCCACGCGCTCGGTCGTGAGCCGGTCGGTGACGATCTTCCCCACGTAGTCGTCCTCGCCGAGGCGGCAGATCGTCAGAAACTCGCGCGACTCCTCGAAGATGTAGCGCCGGTCCGGCCCCGTGAGCGACTCGAGGCGCCTGCGCAGGGCGCTGTCGAGCTTGAGACCGATGAAGATCGGCTGCCGGCCGCTCAGGCTCACCCTCACCGCACGATCCCACCCGGCCCGCGCGCGGCAGGCCGCTTTCGAGGCTCGCAGGGCCGGGACGGAAAGTCAAGCGCGTGGCCGCCCCTGATTGCCGCCGGGCCCGCGCGGGAGGTCGCACGTTGAGCGCCCCCGTGCTCGTCGTCACCGACGACCTGTTCTTCTGGGCCCGCATCGAGGAGGCGGCCCGCAGGGCGGGCCGCGAGGTCGCGAGAGTGTCCGGGGACTCCGACATGGAGGAGGCCTGCCGCTCCGGGGGCGTCCGGAGGATCCTGGCCGACCTCGGAGCGCGATCCGTGGACGTCTACGAGTGGGCGCGCCGCTGGCGGTCCGCGCCGCACCCGCCCGAGATGGTCGCCTTCGGGCATCACGCGGACCGCGACGCGATCTCCCGCGCGATCGAGGCCGGCTACGGGCGGTTCGTCCCGAACTCGCGCCTCGCCCGGGAGCTCGACTCCCTGGTTCGCTGAAGGGCGCAGGGTTCCCCCTCGTTCCGAGGGAATGCGGCCCCGCGCGAAGACCCGGCCCCCGGATTCCTCCGCGGCGGTGGCGGACCGATGCGACGACGAACGCCCCTTGTCCGGAGCGACGGCGGCCTACGGCTGCTCCCCGCCCAGGAGGTCCAGCACCTCGCGGGTCTTCGCGAGCATCAGCTCGCGGTCCCCGCGCGATTCCACGTTGAGGCGGACGAGCGGTTCGGTGTTCGACATGCGCACGTTGAAGCGCCACCTCTCGAACTCGATGCCGACGCCGTCGGTGGTGTCCACGCGGAGGGCCTCGCTCTCGTACGCCTCTCGAACGCGCCGCAGGGCCGCCGCTGGATCCTCGACGCGGCGGTTCATCTCCCCGCTCGCCGGGTACCGGCGCATCCTCTCGGCCACCAGCTCGCTCAGGGGCTTGCCCGTCTCGCTCAGGATGGCCAGCACGACCAGCCAGGGAATCATCCCGCTGTCGCAGTAGGCGAAGTCGCGGAAGAAATGATGGGCGGACATCTCGCCGCCGTAGGCAGCGTCCTCGCGCCGCATGACCTCCTTCATGAAGGCGTGCCCGGACTTGCTCTGGATCGGATTCCCCCCGCCCTCCCGCACGATCTCGATGGTGTTCCAGACGAGCCGGGGATCGTGGACGATCCTCGAGCCGGGGTGCCGGCGCAGCGTGTGGGCCGCCAGCAGGCCCACGACGTAGTATCCCTCGACGAAGCCCCCGGTCTCGTCGAAGAAGAAGCAGCGGTCGAAGTCGCCGTCCCAGGCGATGCCGACGTCGGCACCCGATCCCCGGACGGCCCGCGCGGTCGCCTCCCTGCGCTCCGGCAGCAGCGGGTTCGGGATCCCGTTCGGGAAGGTCCCGTCGGGCTCGTGCTGGACCTTCACGAACCGGAACGGGAGATGGGGCTCGAGACGGTCCACGACGAGCCCGGCGCCCCCGTTTCCAGGGTTCGAGACCACCCGGAGGTCGGACAGCTTCGACACGTCCACGTACGAGAGGAGGTGCCGGACGTAGTCCTCCCAGATCTCCACCCGCTCGACGCGACCGGTCCGGGTCGCGGGGGCCGACCTCCCCTCCAGCACGATCCGCTCGATATCCCGGAGGCCCGTGTCCGCGCTGATCGGCCTCGCCTCCTCCCGCACGAACTTCAGGCCGTTGTAGTCGGCCGGATTGTGGCTCGCCGTCACCATGACGCCGCCGTCGAGCCCCAGCCGGAAGGTCGCGAAGTAGACCATCTCGGTTCCGCAGACCCCGATGTCCACCACGTCCACGCCGGAGGCGGCGAGTCCCTCCCGGACCGCCGCAGCCAGATCCGGGCTCGATGGCCGGATGTCGTAGCCCACGGCCACCCTGCGCGGCCGCACGAAGGCGGCGTACGCGCGGGCGATGGCGCCGACGAGGTCCCGGTCGAGCTCGTCGGGGATCCGGCCGCGGACGTCGTACGCCTTGAAGCAGGCGAGGCGCGAGGATCGGTCGGCCACGCTCTTCCGTCCCCGGCGCGCAGGATAGCAGAGGGATCGAGGGCCGCGAACGACGAACCGTCGTTCCGGCGGAAGCCGGAATCCAGTTCTCGTCCTCGCCCCCCGGCTTTCTGCGAGCGGACGGACAGCGGCCCTGGATCCCGACCCCCGCCGGCGCGACGAAGCGGTCCCGCGCAGGGGCGCCGCTTGGAACCTTTCAGGCGGAGTCAGGCCTCTGGTTCCGAGGCCCACTCTATTTCTTCCGATCGCGTCCGGTCCCGCGGTGCAGAAGCTCGTGCGGACTGCCGGTCTGCGGGCGGAAACCGCCCGCGCTCGCCGACCCCTACCAGAACTCGATCGCCACCGCCGCCACGTTGTTGACCGCGTGGGCGAGCACCGGTGCCACGAGCCCGCCGGACCGCTGCCGCAGCCACGCGAGCGCCGCTCCGTAGACGAAGTACGCGGGGACCGCCAGCAGGATTCCGTGGATCGCAGCGAACGCGAGCGCGTTGAGCGCGATCGCCCAGCCGAGGCCGACCCTCTCGCGGGCGGCATCGAGAAGCCTGCCGCGGAAGTACACCTCCTCCGCGACCGGCGCGAGCACGCCCGCCACCAGGAGCATCCCCATGGGCCCGAAGAGCCTTCCGAGCATTCCGGCCACGTCGGGGAGCTCGGCGCCCAGGCCGCCGATCGCACGCTCGTAGGCCGCCCCGGTCAGAATCAGCCCCAGTCCGCCCGCGATTCCCCAGGCCGCGGGTCGCAGGCCCGGCCGGAACCACGCCCCCAGCTTCCCTCGCTCGCGCACGGCCGCGTAGGCGAGCAGGACGACCTCGAAACCTGCGAGGAGGAGCGCGAGCGATGCGCCCGGCTCCCGGAACGGGTGCAGGTCGAGGCGGCGGGCCTCCTCGATCCTCCGCACCTCCAGGGCGAGCGTGCACGCCAGGACCGGCGTCAGGGCGGCCAACAGGATCGCGAGCTCCTTCACCGACCACGCGCCGAGGGAGAGCCAGCCCTTCATGGCGCCGGAGCCCGGGCGGGGGCGATCCGGCCGACGGCTCGCGCGCGCCTTCCACCGGGACTTCCCCCGCCCATGGCGACCTCCCGGCCTTTGGTATGCTGCCGGCGATCCCACGCGGAGGGTTCCGAGATGAGCACGTCGAACACCCGCATCGAGCGCGACTCCATGGGCGAGATGGAGGTGCCGGCCGCCGCCTATTATGGCGCCTCCACGCGGCGCGCGGTGCTCAACTTCCCGATCAGCGGCCTTCGAATGCCCCGCAGGTTTCTGCGGGCCCTGGGGTGGATCAAGTGGGCCGCGGCCTGCGCGAACCGGGACCTGGGCCTCCTCGACGCGCGTCGCGCCGAGGCGATCGCGCGCGCCGCGCTCGAGGTCGCCGACGGGACCCTCGACGATCAGTTCGTCGTGGACGTGTTCCAGACCGGCTCCGGCACGTCCACCAACATGAACGCCAACGAGGTCATCGCCAACCGCGCAGCGGAGATCCTCGGTGCGGGCCGCGGGGCGCGGGACGTCGTCCACCCGAACGACCACGTCAACCTCGGCCAGTCCTCGAACGACGTCATCCCGACCGCCCTCCACCTCGGCGCGCTGCTCGCCATCGAGGAGGCGCTGCTGCCGGCCGTCCGGACGCTGCGCGGCGAGCTCGAGGCCAAGGCGCGCGAGCTGTGGGACGTCCTGAAAACCGGGCGCACCCACCTGCAGGACGCAACGCCCGTCCGCATGGGCCAGGTCTTCCTCGGGTACGCGGGGCAGATGGAGCGGGCCGAGCGGCGGCTCGCCCACGCGCGGGAGGAGCTGTCCGAGGTCGCCCTCGGCGGAACCGCCGTCGGCACCGGCATCAACACGCACCCCGACTTCGCGCGCCGTGCCTGCGCCCTCTTGTCCGAGAAGGCGGGGATCGAGATCCGGGAAACGTCGAACCACTTCCAGGCGCAGGCCACCCTCGACGCCATCGTGGAGGCCTCGGGCTCGGTGCGTACGGTGGCGGTGAGCCTCCTCAAGATCGCCAACGACATCCGGTGGCTCGCGAGCGGCCCGCGCTGCGGGCTCGGCGAGCTCGCCCTCCCGGAGGTCCAGCCGGGCAGCTCCATCATGCCGGGAAAGGTGAATCCCGTGATCGCCGAGGCGCTGATCATGGCGTCCGCCCAGACCTTCGCCGCCGATGCCGCGGTGCTGCAGGCGGGCGAGTGGGGGTTCTTCGAGCTGAACACGATGATGCCCCTCGCCGCCCACAACCTGATCCAGGGGGTGGAGGTCCTGGGCGCGGCCGCCCGCAACTTCGCCGAGAGGTGCGTCCGGGGCACGCGGGCCACCGAGCGCGGCCCGGAGCTCGTGGAGAAGGGGCTCGCGATCGCCACGGGCCTCGCGCCGGTCGTCGGCTACGACCAGGCCGCGGCCATCGCCAAGGAGGCCGCGAGGTCCGGGCGGACGATCCGGGAGGTGGCGCGCGAGATGACCTCGCTCGGCGAGGAGGAGCTCGCGCGCGCGCTCGACCCCTACCGGCAGACCGAGCCCTCGCCCTGACCCCGGCGAGGCGACAGAGGAGCCGGCCGATTTCCCTTGACCCGGCCGCGGAACCTCCCGACAATCGGGCGCCGTCGTGAGCGCGCGGTACGCCGAGCCGCTCGGTCGAGCCTGGACTCGAACGAAGTGGAGCCTCTTCTCCCCGTTCGACCCGGGCAAGTGGATCGTTGCCGCGTTTGCCGCGTGGCTCGCCAATCTCGGGCAGCGCGGAGGAGCGCCGGCCTGGTCCTTCCCGTACCGCGACGACGACTTCTGGGGAAACCTCGGCGCCCTGCCGGGCGACTGGCACGACTGGCTTCTCAGCCCGCTCGGGCTGGGGATCCTCGCCCTGGCCGCCTGCTGCGGCGTCTGTCTCGCCGTCTTTCTCATGTGGGTCAGCTCCAGGGGGAAGTTCGTCTTCCTCGACGACGTTTCCAGGAATCGCGCGGCCATCGCGGCGCCCTGGAGGGAGTTCCGCGTCGAGGGGAACTCCCTCTTTCTCTGGAGACTCCTGTTCGGGCTGCTCGCCCTGGCCGCGGCCGCGATCCTCGCCGCTGCCATCGTGCTGCTGTGGATCGGCCTCGGCGGGGAGGAGGTCGCCGGGGCCGGTCTCGTCTTCCTCGCGGTGGCGTCCGTCCTCGCGGGGCTGCCCGTCGCGGTGCTGGTGGCCTACGTCTACTGCTTCCTCGAGCACTTCGTCGTCCCCATCATGTATCGCGACCGGGTCGGGGCCGCGGAGGGCTGGCGGCGCTTCTTGCGCCTGTTCCGGCGGAGGCCGTGGGCCTTCGCGCTGTACGGCCTCTTCCTGCTCGTCCTCTACATCGGGCTGCTGATCGCGATCCTCGTCGCCGGCTGCGCCACCTGCTGCGTGGGCTTCCTGCTGCTCGCGCTGCCGTACGTGTGGGCGGTGATCCTGCTTCCGGTCCTGTTCACGTTCCGGGCGTTCGGTCCCGAGTTCCTGTCGCAGTTCGGGCCCGCCGAGTGGACGTGGCCCGCGGTCCCGACGGAGGCTCCTCCGGCAGCCGGCGGGACGGGCGCGCCGGAAGCCTGACCGGCGCGCCCCGGCGCGCCGATCTCAGTCCTCCAGACGCGGCAGCAGCACCCCGGGCGCGAAGCGGCCTTCCGGGTCGAGCGCTCGCTTGACGGCCCACATCTCGGCGATGGCCCCATCCCCGAGGAAGCGGCGCAGCATCTCCTGCTTCAGCGCGTTGCGGCCGACGCCGTGCTCGGAGAGCGGGCAGCCGCCGAGCCGGGAGGCGACCTCGGCCAGGTCGAGCAGGGCATCCTCGGCCGCCTCGACCTCGCGGGCGTCCCGCGGCAGGGCGTTGGGGTGGAGGTTCCCGTCCGCGACGTGGCCCCACACGGCGAAGTCGAGCCCGCGGCGGGAGAACGCCTCCTCGCACGCGCGGGCGAGGTCCGGCAGCGCCTCGGCGGGCACGATCAGGTCGCCTCCGACCTTGCGAACGGCGGGATCGGATCGGCGGCGCTCGGCCAGCAGCTCGTTGACGCGCGAGGGGACGGCCTCGCGCGCCTCCCGCAGGGCGCGAGCCCGTCGCTCGTCGCCGGGCATCGCCAGCTCGATGCAGTCCAGGTCCGCGTGGCGGGCCAGGATGTCCAGCAGGCGGGCGAGCGGCTCCCCTCCCATCCCGCGGCTGCCCTCGGCCCAGGCCGAGACCGACTCGCCGAGGTCGCCCTCCGTGGCCGCCGCAGGCAGCTCGAGATCGAAGATCAGGCCGCCGGAGCCGCCGGGTGGCGGGCGCAGGCGCAACCGGTCGAGGTCTCCCGATCTCGCGAGCAGCGCCAGGCTCCGCGAGTCCACCCACTCGATGGCCCGCAGGTCCGGCCCCGCGGGATCGCCGGTCGCGCGGGTGGCACGGGCCGCTTCCCGCAGCTCGGCCGCGAGACCGAGCCCCTGGTCGCCGGCCTCGACGAACACGAGCCCCGTCACCACGGCGGGCGGACGCTCCACCAGGTCCACGGTGACCCGGGCGATCAGGCCGAGGGTGCCCTCGGAACCGACGAACAGATCCACGAGGTCGAGAGGATCGGCGGCGTGGTAGCCGGCGGAGATCTTCTCGAGAGCGGGCAGGCGGTAGGTCGGAACGGGCACCGCAAGGGCGCGGCCGTCGGACAGCACGATGCGGAACCTCTCTCCGGGCCGGGCGACCACCTGCCCGCGCTCGATCTCGAGCAGGTCCCCGTTGAAGAGCAGAACCGCCACCCCGCGAACCCAGCGGCGAGTCGTCCCGTACTTGAACGTGGCCGGCCCACCCGCGTTGGTCGCCACGGTCCCTCCGAGCGAGGCCTCGGCGTAGGTGGGCACGGGCGGGTAGAAGTAGCCCTCCGCCGCCACCGCCTCCTGGAGCTCGCGCAGGCGCACGCCCGCCCCCGCCTCGACCCGGGCGCCGGCCGCGTCGCGCTGGATGGCGCCGATCCCGGTCCACCGCTCGGCCGAGACGACGACCTCTCCGTGCGGGATCGCGCCGCCGGTGAGCGAGGTGCGCGCGCCTTGCGGCAGGATCCTCGTTCGCCTGCCTGCCGTCGAGCGCAGAAACGCGCCCGCCTCCGCCTCCGAAACCGGCCGAAGGAGGCCGGCCGCCCGGCCGCGGGGCCGGCCGCTGGCGTCCTCGAGATAGGCGACGAGGATCGCAGGATCCACCGACGAGGTCGGCGGGACGAGGCCCTCGCCCACCGCTCGCGCGCGGATCTGTGTGGCGCGCTCCGGCACGTACGACACCGCAGCCCCCGTCGGGAGCCCCGGGAAGTATCGCACCGGCGACGGTCAGGCTGCCGTCTGCGGTCGCTGCGCGCCGCCGCGGCGGAGGACGAGCCACAGGCCGAGGACCGGGACGAGCAGAACCGCGAGGGGGAGCAGGAGCAGCGCACCTGCGACGACCGCGGCCAGCAGGAGCCCGGCCAGCAGGATCGCGGTCGCCGTCGCGGCGAAGGCGATCTGGAGCAAGCCGCCCAGGAGCCGGAAGGGCAGGGCGATCGCGAAGAGGACCAGCTCGACCGCGAGGCACAGGACGACGAGCGGCAGCAAGAGGACCAAGCCGGCCGCAGCCAGCAGGAACAGGAGCTCGGCCATGGCCACCTCCTCTCGAACGTGCGCCCCCTCAGGATACGCGGGTGCGTCCCGGCGGTTCTCCTGTGGCCGCGCGGGTCCCTCTGGTACCCTTGCCTGCTTCCGTGTCGTTCCGGCGCGAGCCCCGATCCGGTCCTCGAACCTGGAGTCCGGCTTTCGCCGGGGTGACGGAGGCGAATCCGGTCTCCGCGGCGGAGGGGCGACGTGCTCGAAGGCGACCACCGCCATCGGGGTCCCACGCGCCGGATCCTGCTCGCCCTGTGCCTGACGGTCGCGTACACCGGGGCCGAGCTCGTCGGCGGTCTCCTCTCGGGAAGCCTCGCCCTCCTGGCCGACGCCGGCCACATGCTGACCGACGACCTGGCGCTCGGCCTCGCGCTGCTCGCCGCCTGGTTCGCCCGCCGGCCTCCGGACCCCGGCCGCACCTACGGTTACCAGCGCGCGGAGATCCTCGGCGCGCTCGCCAACGGGACCATGCTCGTCCTGCTGTGCGTCGGGATCGTCTGGGAGGCCGCCCGCCGGTTCCGCGACCCGCCCCCGGTCGAGGTGGGCGTCATGGCGGCGGTCGCCGCGGGCGGGCTCGGCGTGAACCTGGCGGCCGCCACGCTGCTGCGCGGGCACCACCACGGCCTGAACGTGCGCGGAGCCTACCTGCACGTCGTGGGGGACCTGCTCGGCTCGCTTGGAACGCTCGCCGCCGCGGCGCTGCTTGCGGGCTTCGGATGGCGCTGGGCCGACCCGGCGGCGAGCGTGCTCATCGCCGGGATCATCCTCGTCAACTCGAGCCGCCTCGTCCTGGACTCGGTTCACGTCCTCATGGAGGGCGCCCCGGCGGACCTGGACCCGCAGGAGGTCCGGCGCAGCCTGCTCGAGGTGGAGGGCGTGGCCGACGTTCACGATCTCCACGTGTGGACGCTCGGAGGAGGAGGGCCGCTGCTGACCGCGCACCTCGTCGCGAACCACAGCGTCCCCGCGGCGCGCATCCTGCGGGCCGCCACCGACGTCCTGAGCGCCCGCTACGGGATCGAGCACGCCACGCTGCAGGTCGAGCCGCCCGACTTCAACATCGCCCACGACCGCTCGGAGGCCGCCTTCCGCAGCGGCGCCGTGGGTCCGCCGGCCGGGCGCGCCGTTGACAAGGAGCATGGCTCGACGTAAAGGCTGCGCCGGAGGAGGTCGCGCGGTGTCATCCCGGGGCGGCGCGACGGTCGTGCTCGCGGTGGCGTGCGCGGGGCTGTTCGGGTCCGCGCGCGCCAGCGACCTGGCGGCCTCGCCCGAGTCGAAGATCGCGCCGTGGCTCGCCGAGCGTCTGGCCTCGGGCCGGCCGGAGCCGTTCCTCGTGCTCTTCGATTCGTCGGAGTCGCTGCGGCGCGCGCTCGCGGGCGCGACTGCGGCCGCGGTACCGGGACGCGCCGTGTACGACGCGCTGCGGAACCGCGCACGCACCACGCAGAAGGCCACCCGCCGGTGGCTCGACGCTGCCGGGATCCGCTACCGGCCGCTCTACATCGTCAACGGTCTCGCGCTCGAGGGAGACCGGCCTCTGGCCCTGGCGCTCGCCGCTCGCCCCGAGGTCGCGAGGATCGTCGGCGACCCGAAGGTTCGCGGGATCGCGCCGGAGGCGGACCGGAGGATCGCTACCGATGCCGGCCCCGAGTGGGGCATCGTGGCCATCCGTGCGGACCGGGTCTGGGGCGAGGACGGCCGGCGGGGCGAAGGGATCGTGGTGGCTTCGGCCGACACCGGGGTCGGGTGGAGCCACCCGGCCCTGAAGGACCGCTACCGGGGCTGGGACGGCGAGACGGCGACGCACGACTACAACTGGCACGACGCGATCGAGGATCGCGCCGAGCCTCTCGACGACCACGATCACGGCACGCACACCACGGGCACGATGGTCGGCGACGACGGCCTGGGCAACCAGATCGGCGTCGCTCCCGAAGCGCGCTGGGTCGCCTGTCGCAACATGGACCACGGCGTGGGCCAGCCATCCACCTACCTGGCGTGCAACCAGTTCTTCCTGGCTCCCTACCCCCACGGGGGCGACCCCGAGCGCGATGGAGACCCCTCGAAGGCGCCGCACATCGTCAACAACTCGTGGGGCTGCCCGCCGTCCGAGGGGTGCGACGCGGACACCCTGCGCGACTCGTTCGCCGTACTGAGGGCGGCGGGGATCCTCTCCGTGGCTGCCGCGGGCAACAGCGGCCCCTTCTGCGGCACCGTGAGCGACCCGCCGGCGATCTACGAGGACGCGTTCGTCGCGGGCGCGACGGACAGCTCCAACGCGCTCGCGCTGTTCTCGTCCCGCGGGCCCGTTCGCGCCGACGGCAGCGGCCGGATCAAGCCCGACGTCGCCGCCCCGGGAGTGAGCGTTCGCTCCTCGGTCCGCGGAGGCGGGTACGCGAGCTTCAGCGGGACCAGCATGGCCAGCCCTCACACCGCGGGCGCCGCCGCCCTGCTCTGGTCGGCCCGTCCCCAGTTCGAGAGGCTCGTCCGGATCAGCCGCTGCCTGCTGAGCCGCTCCACGAACCCGTCCGTCAATCCGCTGTGGAACCAGACCTGCGGCGGGACGACGCGCCTCGACCGTCCCAACAACCTGTTCGGCTGGGGACTCGTGGACGCCTACGGCGCGATCCATCTGGGTCCGGACGGAGATTCGGACGGGGTGGCCGACCCCTGCGACTGCGCGCCCACGGACGGCGGAGCCTACGACCCTCCCGGCGAGGCCGGTGGGCTCGGCTTCGGCGCGGATCGCGACACGATCTCCTGGACGTCGCAGGCGCGAGAGGCCGGGCCCGGCACCATCTACGATTTGCTGCGCGGCGACCTCGACGACCTCAGGAGCACCGGCTCCATCGGTGCGGCCTCGTGCCTCGCGGGAGGACTCTCCGCCACGTCCTTCGCCGACGGCACCGCGCCCGGTGCCGACCGCGGCTTCTACTACCTCGTGCAGGGGCGCAACGCCTGCGGTTCGGGCGGCTGGGGCGACAGCTCCGGCGGAGCGCCGCGGTCGCACCCGCCCTGTCCGTGAGGCTCGCGACGAGCCGCGGTCAGGATCCGAGGAGGGAGCGCACCCTGCGCGCGAGCTCGGCGGGGGTGAAGGGCTTCTGGAGGAACGCCGTGTCGGGCCCGGCGAGGGCGGGAACTCGATCCGCCGCGTAGCCGGACGCGTAGAGCACGCGCAACGCGGGTCGGTGCGCCCGGAGCCGCTCGACCAAGTCCGGTCCGCTCAACCTCGGCATCACGACGTCCGTGACGACGAGGGCAATCTCGCCGGCGTGCTCCCGAGCGAGCCGCAGCGCGGCCTCTCCATCCTCGGCCAGCAGAACGCGGTAGCCCTCGGACCGGAGCGTCTGCGCCATGATGTCTCGCACCCGAACCTCGTCCTCGGCGATGAGCACGACCTCGCCCGCGGGTTCGGCCGGGCGGGCAGAGGTCGGCGGTCCGCCCGCCGTCCCGAGCCCACTCGATGCGTTCTCGCAAGGGAGCAGGATCCGGAACGTGGCCCCGCGCCCCGGCTCGCTGTCCGCCTCGATCCTCCCCCCGCACTGCGTCACGATTCCGTAGCAGGTCGCGAGGCCGAGCCCCGTCCCCTTGCCGAGTTCCTTCGTCGTGAAGAAGGGCTCGAACAGGTGCGCCAGGACCTCCTCGCTCATCCCGACGCCCGTGTCGATGGCCTCGATCGCCACGTACGGACCCGGGACGAGGCCCGGGCGCGTGGCGAGGTCGCCCTCCCCGAGAACGACGTCGCGCGTGCGGATGGTGAGCCGTCCGCCGTCCGGCATCGCATCCCGGGCGTTCACGGCCAGGTTGAGCAGGACCTGCTCGAGCTGGCCCGCGTCGGCGCGCACGGTCGGCGCGCGCGCCTCCAGCTCCGTCACCAGCTGGATGTCCTCGCCGATGACGCGCCGGAGCATGCGCTCGAGGTCCGAGGTCAGCTCGTTGACGTCCACGACCTCCGGCTCGATCACCTGCCGGCGCGCGAAGGTGAGGAGCTGGCGCGTCAGCGCGCCCGCTCGCTCGGCCGCCGAGCGGATCTCCGCGACCCAGCCCGTTGCGCGCGCGTCGCCCTCCACGGCGCCGGCCGCCAGCTCGGCGTAGCCGAGGATCGCGGTGAGCAGGTTGTTGAAGTCGTGCGCGATCCCTCCCGCGAGACGGCCGACGCTCTCGAGCTTCTGGGCCTGCAGCAGCTGCCGCTCGAGGACCTTGCGGTCGGTCACGTCCACGTCCATGCAGATGAACTCGGTGCCGCCGCCGTGCGCGGGGATGGCGAAGATCGTCGCGACGACGACCCCTTCCCTGCCGTCCTTCGCCCGGAACCGCCACTCGGCGGGGCCGAGGGGTTCGCGGGTCTCCTCGATGGCCCGCAGCGCCGCCATGAACTCGGCCGCGGAGGCCGGATCCAGGATCAACTCGTCCAGGGTCCGGCCGATCGCCTCCTGCTCGGACCAGCCGAACAGCCGCTCGGCCGCCCCGTTCCAGAACAGGACCCGGCCCTGCCGGTCGAACCCCTCGATGGCCACGTTCGGCGTCGTGCTGACGATCGCGCGGTATCGCTCTTCGCTCCGCCTCAGGGCCTCCTCGATGCGCTTGCGCTCGGTGATGTCGCGGGCGAGGACGAGCGTGGCGGGCCGGCCCTGGTAGCGAAGCGGGTGCGAGACGATCTCCACGTCGAGCCGTGTGCCGTCCTTGCGCGTGTGGCGCCAGATCCCCCTCCGCCCGGTGGCCTCGAGGGGCCGGCGAAGCGCCTCGCTCAAGCGGGCGGCGTCCTCCGGAGGACGGATGTCGAGGATGCGCATCGCGAGGAACTCCTCGCGGGACCAGCCGTATTGCCGCACGGCCGCGTCGTTGACGTCGAGGAAACGGAGAGTCTCCCGGTCGAAGATCCACAGCGGGAGCGGGTGGTTGAAGAACAGCAGATCCGCCAGCGTGCCGGAAGCGCCGGCGGTGGCCGCGGCCTCCCGGCCGTCGCCGCGCTGCTGGCCGTCCGTGCCCTCGCTCATCGCGTCCCCGGGAATCGGCGCGCGCGGGCGCCGGGTGTCGCGGCAAATATACAGAGGCCGGGCGTTTCGTCAAAAGGAAGAGAAGACACGCGCCGTGCGGGGCCGGCCATCGGCCGGGCCGGACGCCTTCAGGCGGCGGCGCGCCCGTCGGCCCGTCGCAGCTCCCTCTCGAACTGGTAGGAGAAGATGCGCCGCATCGCCCGCAGCCTCAGCTCGCCGAGCCAGTACCGGTTCGGGCGGTCCGACAACGAGCGACACTCCTCGGGCAGGAGGACGAGGGACACGTGCACGTTCGGAGCCACGCCGATCGGCAGCCCCCGCTCCATGCAGGCCTCGTACAGGCGCCGGAAGATCGGCACCATCGCCTCCGTCCTGGGCGGGGCGAGGCCCGCGTAGTCGGTCCCCAGCAAGGGACGGAAGACGCACACCGTCGGCACGGCGCCCACGCTCGTGATCCACTCGATGGCGCGGATCGAGTCCTCCGGCGGCTCGAGGCCGGCGATGATCTCTCCGTTGGTGACCCAGGGCTCGAAGCCCCGGCCCGTGGGGCCGACCCGGGTCGCGCAGTACTCGACCGCCTCCAGGTACCGGTCGAGCCCGTACTGCGCGTGCTTGCCGGGACAGACCTCGACGAACCGCTCCCGGTTGAACAGCTCGAAGCAGAACGAGACCCGGTTGACACCCATGCGCCGCAGCTCATGGTAGCGGCGCAGGTCATGGTGCGGCGGCGTCTGCACGCCGATCAGGAGGTTCGTGGCCGTCTTCACGGCTCGGATGTACGGCTCGAGGATGTCCAGGTAGGTGTCCCCCCGATAGTGCCCCGTGTTGAAGTCCACGTACGTGATGCCGGACCCCTCCCGGGCCGCCCGGACGACCTCGACGACCTCCGCGACGGACTTCTCGTCGGCGTCGTCGGCGCCGAGGTTGAGCCCGACCGAGCAGAACTTGCAGTTCACCCGCTGCGGCTTCTCGAGCCAGTAGTCGCACACCCGGGCCGGGTAGATGCCGAGGTACGTTCCCTGCAGCGTCCCGATCCGATACATCGGCTTCCCGGTCGAGGTCTTCCGGTCGTACCACTCCGGCCGGGGGGACGGCCGGACGCGGCAGACCGGGCCGAGGGCATCGTGGTGGATCCAGAACTGCTCGCCGCGAAGGACCAGCGAGTAGGGGGAGCGCCGAGCGAAGGGCTCCACGACGGGTACGTTGGTCCAGAGCCCGCCCGGCAGCACGAGCTCCAGGCCCGAGCCCAATCCTGCCCGAGTCCTGAGGATCTTCCGCCCGCCGCGGTCCTCGACCAGGCTCGGGTCGTCCATGCGGAGGCCCTTGCAGTACAGATCGAGCTTGAGCAGGGCGGGATTCTTCCGGACGTCGGTGTCCACCTCGACGCTCCCCGTTGCAAGAGCGAACCTTACGACCAAGTGCGGGCAGCGAGCCAGCGGACAGCCGTTCCGGAACAGGACTGCTTTGGTCCGGAAGGGGCGCCGCCCGGGCGGCCGCGGCGGCCTCAGAGGAGCTCGAAGCGAACGCCCTGCGCCAGCGGCAGGTCCGTGCCCCAGTTGATGGTGCACGTCTGGCGGCGCATGTAAGCCTTCCACGAATCGGAGCCCGCCTCGCGGCCGCCGCCCGTGTCCTTCTCCCCGCCGAACGCGCCGCCGATCTCGGCGCCGGACGTGCCGACGTTGACGTTCGCGATGCCGCAGTCGCTGCCGCGGTGCGAGAGAAAGGTCTCGGCGGACAGCAGGCTCGTCGTGAAGATGGAGGAGGACAGACCCTGCGGGACGTCGTTCTGGAGGGCGATCGCCTCCTCGAGGCTCGCCACGCGGAACACGTACAGGATCGGAGCGAAGGTCTCCTCGCGCACGATCTCCATGCCGGCATGCGCCTCGACGACGGTCGGCTCGACGAAGAAGCCGGGCCGGTCGAGCTTCCGGCCCCCGTAAAGGATCCGCCCGCCCTCCCGCTTCGCGCGCTCGAGCGCGGCCATCATCCCCGCGACGGCTTCCCCGTCGATGAGCGGGCCCACGAGGGTGCGCTCGTCGAGGGGATCCCCGATCGGAAGCTGGGCGCAGGCCGCGACGAGCCTCCTCAGGAACGACTCGGCGATCCCCTTCTGGAGGATCAGTCGCCGCGTCGTCGTGCAGCGCTGTCCCGCGGTGCCGAACGCGGCGAACAGCACCGCGCGGAGCGCCAGCTCGAGGTTGGCGTCGTCGAGCACGACGACCGCGTTGTTGCCGCCCAGCTCGAGCAGGGTGCGGCCGAGGCGGGCGCCCACCGCCTGCGCGATCCGCCGGCCCATCCGGCAGGAGCCCGTGGCCGAGATCAGCGGCAACCTGCGATCGGCGATCATCCGCTCGCCGACCTCCCCGCCCGGGCCCACGACGAGGTTGAAGATCCCGCGCAACCCGTTCCGCTCCATGACCCGGTGGCACAGGTTCTGGACCGCGATCGCCGCCAGCGGCGTCTTCGACGAAGGCTTCCAGACGATCGTGTCGCCGCAGACGGCGGCGAGGGCCGCGTTCCAGGACCACACGGCGACGGGGAAGTTGAACGCGGTCACCACGCCCACGGGGCCGAGCGGATGCCACTGCTCGTACATGCGATGGTGCGGTCGCTCCGAGTGCATCGTCAGCCCGTAGAGCTGCCGGGAAAGGCCCACCGCGAAGTCGCAGATGTCGATCATCTCCTGCACTTCGCCCAGCCCCTCGCTGAGGATCTTCCCCGACTCGAGGGAGACCAGCCTGCCGAGGTCCTCCTTGTGAGCCCGCAACTGCTCGCCGAGCTGCCGGACGACCTCGCCCCGCTTCGGCGCGGGCATCATGCGCCATCCGGCGAACGCCGCCGCGGCCTCGGAAGCGACCCGGTCGTAGTCCTCGGCCGTCGCCTGCCGGACTCGGGCGATGGGCTCCCCCGTGGCCGGGTTGATGGAAGCGAGCTCGGGGCCGTGGGTGTCGAGCCAGACGCCCGTCGCCGCTCCCGAGTTGTCGGACCGGAGCCCGAGCCGGTCGAGCAACGCGCCCGCGGTGCGGATCGCCATCGTTCTCTCCCCTCCTCGTGGCGTGACGGCCAGTCTACCAGAGGCGATCGGGCCGGGCTTGGCGCGCCCGGCGCGGCGGGAGCTCGAAGCTCGCGGGTCCGTCGAGCCGCGCCTGGAAACCGGGCTCGAGCGCCAGCCGTCCATCGAGCGAGCCGGAGGCGAGCAGGCGCAAGGCGCCTCGCTCCCCCTCGACCAGGAGAACGGCTTCGACGCCGGGGAACCGTTCCAGGATCTGCGCGGCGCGCGGTGCGCCCGCGACCAGCAACGCGGTGCTGAGAGCGTCCGCGAGCGCTCCTCGGGGGGCGATGACCGTCGCCGCGACCACCCCGCTCACCGCGGGCCGTCCGGTCCGCGGGTCCATGATGTGGCCGACGCGCTGTCCGTCGGCCACGAAGAAGTTCTCGTAGTCGCCCGACGTCGAGATGGAGCCCGACGCCATCTCGACGACGGCGACCAGCTCGCCCTCCGTACCGGGGTCCCGGATCCCGACGCGCCAGGCCCGCTGCCCGGGTGGAAGGCCGCGCACCAGAAGATTCCCTCCCAGGTCGAGAAGTGCGGCGGCGGCGCCGAGGCGCTCGAGCTGCCCCGCCGCGGAGTCGAGGGCGCAGCCCTTGCCGATCCCGCCGAGGTCGAGCTCCATCCCTCGCTCGAGGAACCGCACCGTGCTCGCGCGCGCGTCGAACAGGATCTTGCCGTGGCCCACGCGCCCTCTGGCCTCGCGCAGCTCCTGCGCCGAGGGCAGGCGCGGTGCTGCCGGGCGGAAGCCGTAGACGCGCATCAGGGGACCCACGGTCGGATCGAAGGCCCCGCCGGTCTCGCGGGCCACCTCGAGTGCCGTCTCGAGACAGGACGCGAGCTCCGGGCCGAGCGCGGCGGCGCCGGCGGGCCCGGCCGCCTCCCGGTTGACACGGGACAGCTCGCTCGTCTCCTTCCAGTTGCTGAGCGACGCATCGGCTGCCTCGAAGGCCGAGCGCACGGCGCGGAGGAGCTCCTCCGCATCCGCGGCGTCGGCCGCGTACACCCGTGCCGCCGCGTAGGTCCCCATGACGGTCCACCTCCCGCCGCGCTCTGCCGGCGGCCCTGCACAGGAGGCGAGGGCGAAGGCGGCGAGGGCGAGCGGCACCGCGCGGCGACGGCCCGCTGTCACGCGATCCACCCCTCCGCCGAGAGTCCGACGAGCTGTCCCGCGGGCCATGCGGACCTCCCGGAGCTCGCGAGCACGGAGGATACCCCGCCTCGCTCGGGCCCGCCCGGGTCTTGTGGTAGCTTCATCGCCGAAACCACTCGGGCCGCCCCAACGAAAGGAGGTCCCTCATGGCGGACCGCATTCGCAAGATCGCCTACTGCTACGTCGTCGTCCCGAACCGACCCGGCCAGGGAGCCAAGATCCTCGGCGCGCTCAAGCAGGCCGGGATCAACCTCGCCGGTTACACGGGCTTCCCGACCGAGGGCGGCAAGGCGCAGCTCGACCTCGTGGCCGAGCGGCTCGCTCCGATCCGGCGGGTTGCCTCCCGGCGGGGCTGGAAGGTGAGCGCGGCGAAGCGCGGCTTCCTGGTGCAGGGGAAGGACGAGCCAGGTGCGGTTCACCGGACCCTCGAGAAGCTCGCCGGGGCCGGCATCAACGTCGTCGCCGGCAACGCCGCCAGCTCCGGCGACGGCCGCTTCGGCATGCTGGTCTGGGTCCGGCCGCGCGCCTACGCCCGCGCCGCGAAGGTGCTCGGCGCGAAGTAGCCGGATTGGCGTCGCGGTCACACGGACGGGCGCCCAGGGTCGTCATCGCCGGGGCGGGCTTCGGAGGTCTCGCAGCGGCCCGTGCGCTGCGCCGGGCGCCGGTGCGCATCCTGCTCCTCGACCGCAACAACTACCACCTCTTCCAGCCGCTGCTCTACCAGGTGGCCACGGCAGGGCTCCAGCCGGGCGACATCGCCTACCCGGTCCGCGTGATCTTCCGCGGGCAGAAGAACCTCGAGTTCCGGATGGCCGAGCTCCTCGGCGCGGAGCTCGATCGCAAGGTGGTCCTGACCTCGACCGGACCGGTTCCCTACGACCATCTGATCCTCGCTCTCGGCGCGGAGACCGATTTCTTCGGGCTCGAGTCGGTGAGCCGGCACGCGTTCCCCCTCAAGGGGGTCGCGGACGCCGTCGCGATCCGCAACCACGTCCTCCGCTGCTTCGAGCAGGCCGTCCACGAGCCGGACGCCGCGCTCCGCCGCGAGCTCGTCACGATCGTCGTCGTCGGGGACGGGCCGACGGGCGTGGAGATGGCGGGAGCGCTCTCCGAGCTGGTGCGCCTCGTCCTCGCGCGAGACCTGCCCGGGCTCGACCTCCGGGAGGTCAAGGTGGTCCTGCTCGAGGCCTCGGCCCGCATCCTGCCCGCCTTCGACGAGGACCTCGGCGCTGCGGCGGCGCGGAGCCTGGCGCGCAAGGGCGTCGAGGTTCGGACGAGCGCCGCGGTCGAGGACTGCGACGGGCGCGCGGTGCGCCTGCGGGGCGGACAGCTCCTGCGCGCCGCGACGGTGCTCTGGGCGGCCGGCGTCCGCGCGTCGAGCCTCGGCGAGGCGATCGGGGTCGAGCGCGCCCGGCTCGGCCGCATCGTCGTCGAGCCGACGCTCGCGCTTCCGGGCTATCCGGAGGTGTCGGTCGTGGGCGATGCGGCCCACGTGGTGGACCGCGGACAGCCCATCCCCATGATGGCGCCGCCCGCGATCCAGATGGGCCGCACGGCCGCGCGCAACGTCCTGCTGCGCCTCCAAGGCAAGCCGGCGGAACCCTTCCGCTACCGCGACCCCGGCTCGCTGGCCACCATCGGGCGCAACGCGGCGGTGGCGCACGTCCGCGGTCTCAAGTTCACGGGGTTTCCCGCCTGGGTGGTCTGGCTCGGCGTGCATCTGGTCTGGCTCATCGGATTCCGCAACCGTCTCGTCGTGCTCGTCAACTGGGCGTGGGAGTACTTCCGGTATCAGAAGGCCGGCTACCTCATCGGCCCGGAGTGAGGATGCCCCACCCGCTGCTGCGGGATGTCGTGGTCCTGTTCGCCCTCGCCGTGGGCGCGGCGCTCGCCTGCCACCGGCTGCGCATCCCGCTGCTCGTCGGGTTCCTCGTCACGGGCGCGGTGGCGGGCCCGCACGGCCTCGGCTTGGTGGAGGACGTCCGCGCGGTCGAGATCCTGGCCGACATCGGCCTCGTGGTCCTGCTGTTCACGATCGGCGTGGAGTTTTCCCTTGCCGAGATGCTCGACCTGAAACGTCCCGCGCTCGCGGGCGGAACGCTGCAGGTCGGGCTGACCGCGGCGACGGGCTCCGCGCTCGGCCTTGCCGCCGGCCGGCCCTGGACGGAGGCGCTGTTCCTGGGGTTCCTCCTCTCGCTGAGCAGCACGGCCGTTGTCGTGCGCGCGCTCGAGGCGCGCGCCGACCTGCACAGCCTTCACGGGCGCACGGCCTTCGGCATCCTGCTGTTCCAGGATCTTGCCGCGGTCCCGATGATGCTGGCCGTGCCGATCCTGGCCGGGCGGGCGGCGGCCTCGGGCGGGAGCCTGTGGCGAGGTCTCGGGCTCGGGCTCCTGGTCGTGGTGGCCGCCGTGGCCGGCGCGCGCTGGGCGGTGCCGCGGCTGTTCTTGCTCGTGACGCGCACCCGGGATCGGGAGGCGTTCCTGCTGACCGTGCTCGTCCTCATCTTCGCGATCGCGTGGCTGACCTCCGCGGCCGGCCTCTCGCTGGCCCTCGGCGCGTTCCTCGCGGGGCTCGTCCTGTCCGAGTCCGACTACGGCCACCAGGCGCTGGCGAGCCTGCTCCCCTTCCGCGACGCCTTCACGAGCCTGTTCTTCGTCTCGATGGGAATGCTGCTCGACCTGAGCGCGTGCGCCGCCGAGCCGGGGGGCATCGCCCTGCTCGCCGCGGCCGTGGTCGTCGTCAAGGGAGGCCTCGCCGCGGTGACCGGGGCCTGGATCGGGCTGCCCCTGCGGACGTCGCTCCTCGCCGGGCTCGCCCTCGCGCAGGTCGGCGAGTTCTCGTTCGTGATCGCCCGAAGCGGCCTCGACCACGGGTTGCTCGCCGAGGAGCGGTTCCAGACGTTCCTGGCCGTCTCCGTCCTCACGCTGGCCTCCACGCCAATTCTCATCGCCGCCGCTCCTCGGTTCGTGGAGTGGATCCAGGAGCGAAGGGCCGCCGCTGCGCCCGGCTCGCCCGGGGACGCCCCTGCCGCGAGCCTCGCCAACCATCTGGTGATCGTCGGCTTCGGCCTGAACGGCAGGAACTTCGCCCGCGCCGCGGGCCGCGCCGGGGTCCCTTACCTGGTGCTCGAGATCAACCCGGACCTGGTGCGGGAGGGACGCAAGGCCGGCGAGCCGGTCGTCTACGGGGACGGGACCGA
>JBBIHW010000015.1:19545-20990 GCA_037446795.1 Acidobacteriota bacterium | reverse complement strand
TTACATCTACGCCGCCTGGGCCGCGATCGTGGTGGCCGTCTTCCCGCCGCTGTTCAGGTTTATCTGAATCGGTCCGTCCCGGTTTCAGTGGGTGATGCGGGAGACCAAGGCTCGGTCACCGAAACAACGCGAGATCACGCCCTTGTTCCGGAGGGTGCGAGAGAATCTCTCCTGGCGCGCGTGCGGCCGACGGCCGCCCGGCTTCGTTTCGCTATCGTGGCCGAGAGCGCTTTTCCGGAGGAATGGCCGGGCGGTCGAAGGCGTCGGTCTTGAACACCGGTACGCGTTCGCGCGTCGCGGGTTCGAATCCCGCCCCCTCCGCCGCCTTCGGTTTCACGGGCTGTCGCACGCGTCGCCGATCCCGTCCGCGTCGCGATCCTCCTGGCCCGGGTTGGGAGTGGCTGGGCAGTTGTCGCAGGCGTCTCCGACGCCATCGGGCGAGCCGACGGTGCCGCGGCCGATCAGCTCGACCGCGTCCACTTCTTCCCAGAACGGGGCCGCCGTCAAGATTCGCACCCCGACCACATCGAACGCGGTCTCGGCCCAGGTCGGGGCGAACTGCCCGCCACAGGGGGTCGGGTCCTCACCCGTCCAGACGACGTGGTGGAGGCCGTCGGGGTCAATCGCGTCCACCTCGAACACGAAGCCGCCCTCGAGCGTTTCGTAGACGACCACGCCCGTCGCGCGGACGGCCTTCTCGTAGCGCAGCTCGAGCCACTCCGGATCGGGCTCGCCCCCGAGCGGAGACCAAGCGGTCGGATAGTCGCCGCAACCGGGCGTGTCGGGAGCCCCCGTCGCCTGCATCGCCGAGTAGTCGGTGGGGCTGTACTCGCTGCTCGCGGTGGCCGAGGTCGCCCACTGCCTCACATCGCCGAGCGTCGAGTCCGAGTCGGCTTGGTCGGCATTGGGGACGGAAGGGCAGTTGTCCCTGTCCGCGCAAAGCCCGTCGCCGTCGGCGTCGTTCAGGGGATCCGCCGGACAGGGATCCGCCGAGCTACACAGGCCATCCCCGTCCGGATCGTCGGGCGAGTCCAGGGGACACCGGTCGCACGGGTCGCCCGCCCCGTCCCGGTCCCCGTCCGCCTGCGAGGGGTTCGGTGCCGCGGGGCAGTTGTCGCAGGCGTCGCCCACCGAGTCGGCGTCCGAGTCCCCCTGAGCAGGTTTCGCGTTCGAATTGCAGTTGTCGCAAGCGGTCCCGACACCGTCGCTGTCCGGGTCCTCCTGGCGTGGATTATAGAGGTCCGGGCAGTTGTCCACGTCGCCGCACACGCCGTCGCCGTCCGTGTCGTCCCGAGAGTCGAAAGGACACCGGTCGCACAAATCGCCTCGGCCGTCTCGGTCCGAGTCCTGCTGGCCTGAGTTCGGCACCGAAGGGCAGTTGTCCGCCTCGTCGCACACGCCGTCCCCGTCCGCCTCGTCCGAGCCGTCGAGGGCGGGGCAGGCAT
>JBBIHW010000015.1:0-19495 GCA_037446795.1 Acidobacteriota bacterium | reverse complement strand
GCTCCGGGTTGGGAACAGCCGGGCAGTTGTCCTCGCCCGGGCACACGCCGTCGAGGTCGTCGTCCGGGCGCGGGTCCGACGGGCACGAATCGCACGGATCCCCGAGACCGTCCCGGTCGGGGTCGGCCTGATCGGGATTCGGCACGACCGGGCAGTTGTCGCACGCGTCGCCTCGGCCGTCCCCGTCCGTGTCGAGCTGGTCCGGGTCCCTCGTCGAGGGGCAAACGTCGCAGGCGTCGCCCACCCCGTCCCGGTCGGCATCGCCCTGCGACGGGTTCGGAACCGTCGCGCAGGCGTCGCACACGTCGCCGCGGCCATCGGAATCCGAGTCCTCCTGGCCCGGATTCCACGCATCCCGGCAATTGTCCACCTCGCCGCAGATTCCGTCGCCATCCGCATCGTTTTCGCGATCCCGAGGACAGATATCCTCGGCGTCCGCCACACCGTCCCCGTCGTCGTCTTCGTCGCACGGGTCGCCGAGACGGTCCCGGTCGAGGTCCGCCTGATCCGAGTTGGGATCGCTCGGGCAGTTGTCGCAGGGGTTTCCGAACCCGTCCGAGTCCCGGTCTTCCTGGCCGGGATTGAAGACCGAGAAGCAGTTGTCCAGGCAGCCGGGCACGCCATCGCCGTCGGCGTCGCCGGGGTAGCGGCCCGGGGGGCAGTCGTCGCAGAGGTCGCCGACGCCGTCCCCGTCGGCGTCCGCCTGATCCGTGTTCGGGTCGAAGCGGCAGTTGTCGCAGGCATCGCCGACGCCGTCGTGGTCCCGATCCCACTGCTGTTCGGGAGATTCGGGGACGCTGTCGCAGAGATCGCACGCGTCCCCGATCCCGTCACCGTCCGAGTCGAGCTGATCCGGGTTGAAATCGAAGGGGCACGAATCGCAGGCCCCGCCGACGCCGTCCCCGTCCAGGTCGTCCTGCATCGGGTTCGGCACACCCGGGCAGTTGTCGGGAACGCCGCACAGAGCCCCTTCTTCGAACGCGCCGAGATGGATGCCGAGGCTCGACACGCAGCCGCGGACGATCTGCGCCGAAGGCATCGAGAAGTGCTCGACCCCCCGGACGGCCACCTCGGTGTGGAGGTCGCAGGCCGCCGTGGAGGCGACGGGGATCCGTCCCGCCTCGACGAGCGACTGCCAACGACGCGCGAGCGTCCGCAGTTGCTCTCGAAACGCCTCGCTGTCCACCGCGGCAAGATCGATGTGTTCGAAAAGATCCTCGAAGCTCTCGCAGGGGAAGACGTAGTAGGTCAGGACCCGCGAGTCGGCCTCGCCGGGCCTCGGGTCGAGATCTCCCCCATAGAAGAACCGCTGGGAGAAGGCGAGGAGCCTCCGATCGGCCGACCCTTTCGAGTACTTGTAGCCCGTGAGGTGGGTCGCCCGGGTCGGTGGCGAGCCGAGTCGCTGGTATTCCATCCAGGCTTCCCACCGCGGGTAACAGCTCGTGTCCACGTCGTTGTGCCACGAAATCGTTTCGGTGGACATGGCGAACCCGCAGAAGTGGCTCGTGCCCACCTCGGCGAGCTCTGCCGTGCTGAACCGATAGGTGGCCAGGATGGATTCGAACCCGACCGGTGCAAGCTCGAGCAGCAGGACGTCTCCGCGCAGCCCGTGGGGAATTCCTCGGATCCCGAGCGGCTCGACCACGCCCGAGGAGAAGTCGAACCCGTAGACGGCCTGCTCCTCGGACGGGACGCTCCAGAACAGCCTGGGATCCTCGAGGGCGAAGCCGGACACCTTCACCCCGAACAGGCGCGCGCCGGGCTCACCCAACCGGAAGGCCGCGAGGTTGCAGGAGTACGGATCCTCCCCCGCGGCACAGAACACAGCGAGGTCCCCGTCCACCCGGGGAGGCTCCGCAACCGCGGCCCCGGTGTTCTGGACTCCCGACGGAAGCGACGGCTCCCCGGGCAGCGCGATCCATCGGAGAACCGTGTCGTCGGTGTCGCCGTCGCCGTTGAGGTCCACGCCCCCTCCGGGCAGCATTCGCTCGGGGGTCGTGAAGAACACCGCACGGCGGCCGATGGCGGGCCCGTAGGGAGAGGACTCGGCCCCCGTGCGCACGAGCTCTCCCGTGCGGACGTTGACGAGCCGCAGCTCCGCATCTTCGGTGTCGCCGTCGCCGTTGAGGTCCTCGCCGAGAACCGACTCCGGGGCGACGTAGCTCACCCAGCCGCGGGCCACGTCCCACGGATTTCCGAGAAGAGGCTCCGAGGTGAACCGATCCGCGAAACGGTGCCAGATCAAGGCGGGCTCGTTCGTCGTGCCGTCGGAGTCGAGGTCCCTGCCGAGGAGGTTCTCGCTCGTCCACACGAGCGCAGCCTCCCGGTCGGTCCAGAAGAACGATCCGAGCGCGACCGGATACGTCTCACCGGTGCCCACCTGGTGCACCGAGACGCGCAGGTCGTAAAGATCGCCGTCGCCGTTGTAGTCCTCGGAGGCGATGCTCTCGTCCTGAAGGAAGACGATCCGGTCGCCGGCGACCCACGTGCATTCGGGAGAGCAGAAGAACGTATCGCACGCGGGCTCGCGGGTATTGACGACCATGCCGAGCCCGTCCGGCAAGCAGGTATCCGCCCGCGGGAGGGAACCGGAAGCCGCCTCCTCGCCCGGCGGGACCGCTCGCCCGAGGGCGGCCCCACCCGGGGGTGGAACCGGGCTCGAGCCGGGCCCTTCCGCCCGAGGAGGAGCCAACGGCCCTTCCGAAAAGACCGCGGAGGCTGGAAGCGCCGACCAGAGCACGCCCGATTCGTCCCGGTAGAGAGCCAAGTAGTAGACGTGGACCGAAGCCGATTGCGGAACGTCCAACCAGCATGTCCCTTCGACCGTGGCGGAAGTCCCCGGATCGAGCCACGCGATCTCGAGACTCGCGGGATCGGTCGGGAGCACCCGAAAGGTGTGCTCGAGACGCTCCGACCCCGCTCCGGAGCGGGACGAGAGGGCTCCGTCCGCCGGTCCGAGGACCGAGGCGATCGGGAGGATGGTGATGGCGTCGAGCCGCTCGGGTCCGATGTTTCGCACCCGCAACCGAATCGTGCGCGAGCCGACCGTCGTGTCCTCCCCCTGGCCCCACGCGACCTCGAGCCCGATGGGCGGCTGCCCGTCACCGAACAGGAAGTCCGGAAGGGCGCGATCCACTTCCAGGGCGACCGGCCAGGCCTCCCGTCCCTCGAGAATCGTCTTCACCCCCTCGTTTTCGAGGCGGCCGAGCGCTTCCACGATCGCCTCGAAGCTTCCCCGTCCGAGGGGGCGGTCGAAGTGGACGAGGTTCGAGGGATCGTTGAGCCCCTTCGCGTCGAGATAGTCGAGAAGCGCACCGAGGCTCGCGAAAAACCCTGCGAGCCCCAGCTTGCCGAGCCCTTCGCGCTCGAGCTCGACGGGTCGGCCCGGAGAGCCGAGGCCTGGCTCCTGTCCCGCCGGGGTCGGCGGGCCCCCCGGCCCCTGCGCTCGAGCCGTGGCAGCCGGCTCGAGAACCGACGCAAGAAGGACTCCGAAAAGAAGGATTGCGGTCCGCGATGCTCGGCGCATGGCAGCCTCCTGCGTCGGGGGGGGGATGCAGGCAGGTTACCCCCGTCTCGCGAGGTCCGGCAACTCGTCCCGGATTCGACCCCGAAGAGAAGGCCCGGTCTGAACGGATCGTCGCCCGAGCGGCGCGGAAGAGATTCCTGGTCGCGGTGCACGGGTAGGTCCAAGGGACCCCAGGTGAATCGTCCAGCTCGGGGTGCCACCCGTTCGGAGCGACCTCGTCTCTGGGATCGAGGACATCGCCGACTTCGAATCCGCGTGGCGAGACCGCGCCGGGGTCAGCTCGGTTCCCTGCACGCTCACTTCCTCCGGTCTCGAGGACCTCATCCGCGCGAAGGAACCGCGGGCCGGACCAGGATCGGAGGGACCTCTCGGCCCGTTGTCGCGCGCGAGGCGCGAAGAGTCCGAAGTGGACGGGTGACCGGACCCCGGCGGTCGGTGCGCCGTGACGAGGGGGCGAAGGAAGAGGGTCGGCTCTACTGCACGTTGGCCGTCTCGGAGGAGTTGCTCTGGATCGTGAACGTGCAGGTCTTGGTCTTCTGCCCGTTGCTGCTGCACACCCCCGACCAGATCACGTCCCGGTTGTTCGTGGCGCTCAGCGTGAGCGTCGTCCCCACGGCGAAGTCCGCCGACTGCGTCTGCCCCACCGGAACGTCAATCCCTGCCGGGCTCGACCGCACCCGCTCTCCAGACCTGCCGGTGGCGGTCACCGTGAGGCTGGCACCGCTTCCGCACACGTTCGCGGTCCCGCCTCCACCACAGGTCTGAGGAGCGGTGCAGGTGCCGCAGTCCAGCGTACCGCCGCAGCCATCCGAGATCGTGCCGCAGTTCTTGCCCTGGGCCGCGCAGCTCGTCGGGGTGCACACGCCGCAGACGTTCGCCACACCCCCGCCACCGCATGTCTCGGACGGGGCGCACGTGCCGCAGTCGAGGCTGCCTCCGCAGCCGTCCGAGATGGTCCCGCAGTTCTTCCCCTGCTCGATGCACGTCGTCGGGGTGCACGTGTCGGGCTGCACGAGCGTGAGCCAGGCGAGCTGCGTCCGGCTTCGGAAGAAGACTCCTCCCCCGGGCAGGGGTTCCCGGGTCTGGACACCGACCTTGATCTTGGCGAACTGCGGCGAGCTCACCTGCGAGGTGCCGATCGTGAAGGTGGTCGTCGTGCCGCCTGGAGGGATGGCGATGCTGTTGTAGGGCGGCAGCGTGACGAACGGGCTCGGGGAGGTCACGGTCACGGTCGCGCCGTCCGGCGGTGCCGGTTCGGAGAGCGTGACGGTGCCCACGGAGGTCTTCCCGCCCTCCGTGTACTTCGGGCCGAGCCTGATGAGGATCGGCGGGGTCGTTCCGCAAGCGTCCTGGTACTTGAGACCGTTCGGTGAAGGCTCCGTTCGACAATACAGGCTGCACTCCTGCTTGAAGGTGCACGGGCCACCGACCGTTCCGTTGCAGGTCGCCGCCTTCTTGCACTGGTACAGGATCCCGTACTCGCCCAGCCCCGAGATCGAAGCCCCGCCGCAGGACAGCCCTTCCCGCTGGCACGAATCGCTGGTGACGGCCGGGGGCTGAGGCTGGGCGGTCACCGTCAGGTTCGCGGACTTGCTCGCCCCGTTGGCCGAGGCGCTGATCACCGCCACGAACGACAGGCCGCTGTACTTGCGGAACTCGGGGTTGGTCGCGACGGCGAACGGCATCGAGGTCTGCCCCGACGGCACCGTCACGCTGATCGGGGTCGCTGCGAGCTCCGTGTTGGACGACGACAGCTCGACGCGCTGGCCTCCGGGCGGAGCCGGTCCCGTGAGGGTCACGGTCCCTGTGGAGGTCCCGCCGCTGCCTCCCTGGATCGTCGCCGGGTTCAGCGTCAGCGACGACACCCCGGGCCCGGCCGCCGGGGCGGCCGGCGAGCCGCCGATGGGCTCCAATACGGGCAGACCCGGCGTCGGGTCTGGCTCGGCGCCGGCGAGGCCGATCGGGGACGGCGTCACGGACAGGACCGTGAGCAGATCGAAGCTCCCCGTGCCATCTCCGACGAAGACGGCGAGGTCGCCCGCGGGTTCCGTCGTGGTCACGAGGTCGGTGATGCCATCTCCGCTCATGTCTCCGAGGCCGATCGCCGTCGCGGCCGGATCGAGCTGGATGGTGCCGGCGACGAAGAACGCTCCCGTCCCGTCCCCGAGCAGCACGGTGGCAGTCCTGGATTCGCGGTCGAAGGCGACCAGGTCGTCCAGCGGGTCGCCGTCCACTCGACCCGATACGACGGACAGCGGACCGTCTCCCACCGCGAAGCGGATCCCGGTCTCGAAGCCGCCGTTCGGCCGCCCGAGCAGGATCGCGATGCTGTCCGGGTCTGCGCGGACCATCGCGACGTCCGAGACGCCGTCGCCGTCGAAATCCCCGAGGGCGAGCGGTCCGGCGGTCGGGCATACGATCGGTTCGTCCGCGGGAGGTGGCTCGATCGAGCGGTCGCCCGCGAGAGCAGGGATCAGGCATCCGACGAGGATCGCCATCGCCATGCACATCCTGGGAGTTCTCATGGTCTCCGCCCCCTGCGGACGAGAAGCATTCCTCGTTCCGCCCTCCCGGTACCCGCCGACCCAGCCGCCGCCGAGGCTCGCTCGTGCAACCTTATCGCTCGAGGTCCGGCTCGGGGATGGGACGATTCGAGCGACCTCCCCGGAGCGTGCCCTCGGGTCGGCTCGGTTCTGAGCTACCTGGCCCGTCCCCCGGGATCGCACGCAGCTTCCATTCCATCGCCAGCAACGGCCCAGGTCGGGAGGCCGCCAGCCCGGTCCCCTTGGACGGCGACCGGCTCCCTGCTGTTCACTCCGAGGCCGGCATCCTCGGCTCGACACCACGCCACGAGCCCGTCCACCGCTCAGGCTCGGGCCCCTCGGAGCCGGCCTGCGCGAGACCGGGCGCGAGCCGGACCACCGCGAAGAGAAGGGCCGAGGCGGCTCCTCTCCCCTGTCCCACGAGCACCCTTCTCTGTCTGGACTGGGAACCGAGCGTATGCCTGGGCGGATTGTGCCCTCCCGTCGCTAAGTGGTCGTTTCCACAAATACGATGACGTATATTGCTTGCGTTTCTGACCCCGGCAGTGCATCCTCTTCTCGGCGCCTGACCGGGAGGATGTATGCCGAAGACGAGTCCATTCCCCATCAAACTCGACCACGATGAGAAAAGCGAGCTGGAAGCGCTCGTCCGCAGGTATACGTCGCCGTATAGAGATGTCATCCGTGCCAAGATCGTCCTCTATGCGGCCCTCGGCCTCCGCAACGACGAGATCGCGGCTCGCTTGGACACCCCCCGTCAGATCGTCTCGAAGTGGCGGAAGCGCTTCTTCGAGCAACGACTCGCCGGGCTGCAGGAGCAAGCCCGGCGGGGACGACCTCCCCGGTTTTCCCCCCAGGGTCGTCGTCGCCGTTAAGGCTCTGGCCTGCGAGCTCCCCGGCGAGGCCGGGCTTCCGCTCTCCCGCTACAGCATTCCGGATCTGAAGCGCGAGGTCCTCCGCCGCGGCCTTGTCGCCTCCATCGGCGAGACGACGTTGTGGCGCTGGCTGGACGAAGATGCCATCCGCCCCTGGTGTCACCGGAGCTGGATCTTCCCGCGGGACCCTGAGTTCGAACAGAAGGCTGGGCGGATCCTGGATCTGTACGAGGGGGTGTGGGAAGGCCGTCCGCTGACCACCAGCGACTTCGTCATCTCCACCGACGAGAAGACAAGCATCCAGGCCCGCCGACGGATCCACGCCACCCGACCACCGGAACCGGGAGAGCCGATGCGGGTCGAGCACGAGTACGAGCGGAAGGGCGCCTGGGCGTATCTCGCAGCCTGGGACGTCCGGAGGGCCAAGATCTTCGGCCGCTGTGAGCCGAAAGACGGGCATCGCTCCCTTTGAACGGCTGGTCGCGCAAGTCATGAGACAGGAGCCCTACCGCTCCGCCAACCGCGTTTTCTGGATCATGGACAACGGCTCGTCCCACCGCGGCACGAAATCCGACCAGCGGCTGCGTCGCCGGTGGCCAAGCCTCATCCCCGTCCACACCCCCATCCATGCCAGCTGGCTCAACCAAGTGGAGATCTACTTCTCGGTCGTGCAGCGAAAGGTCCTCACGCCGAATGACTTTGCCTCGCTCCGCAGGTTGAAGCAACGTGTCCTTCGATTCCAAGAGCACTACGAGCGCGTCGCACGGCCCTTCCAATGGAAGTTCACCCGAGAGCACCTGGCTCAGCTCCTGACCAAGCTCAAGGGCCACCGTCGCCGACTCGCGAAGGCTGCCTGATGGCATCGGAATACGTCGCCGAACTTTCGGGCTGGGGTATTAAGGCCCGCCGGCGCCTCGATCCACGGCCGCTCAGGAAGCGGACGGCTGGCCGCGTTCGCTCCGGTCCTCCACCTGCCGCCGCGCGGCGTCCACGCGCCGGATCTTCAGGTAGAGCGAGGCGAGCACGAGCACGACGAGCACGAGGGAGACAGCGAGCCCCTTCCTCCGGAACTGCAGCTCGGCGAGGGCCGCCTCCCCGGCCGCCCGCGCCGCGGCCGCGATCTCGCGGCCCTCCGCCGCCCTCTGGACGAGCCGGTCGGCGTCGAACGTATGGATGAAGGCGCGGGCCTCGACGGCGGCCGTCGTCCCCTTGCTCTTGAGCTCGAAGCGCGCGGAGCTGACCTCCATACCGGCCAGCTCCGCCCTGCGCAGGAGCCGGGCCGCCTCTCTCAGGTCCCGGTCGAGCGCTAGGAGCGCCGCGTACATCCGCTCGGTCGCAGCGTCGCAGGCGTCGCCCGGCTCGTGACAGGACAGACAGGCGGAACCGCTGTGCGGTTCGAGCGCCTCGCCCACGTGGTCCCGGACCCGAACGTGCCGGACCGGCCCCTTCCCGCCCGCGCGCACCTCGAGGCGAAAGCGGAGCATGTCGCCCGCCTCGATGGGCTCGCCCGACATGGGCTCGACCGACAGGGCGACCGCGAGAGCGCCCGAAGGATCGCCCGCGGCCTGCGCGGGAGGCGCCGGCGCGCCGGGTCGAGCCGTCGCGTCCAGGACGAGGGGAACGACGCCGTCCGCCTGGACTTCGATCCGGTGCTCGAGGCGAGGGTCCGCCGCGCCCACGTGCGGCCGCACGGCCGCCATCCAGACCGCTTCCGCGCGCGCGCCGGGGGCGAGATCGCCCAGGTCCGCCTCGAAGGGATCGAAGGAAACGACGCGGCCCGCGGTGACCGCGGGCGCGGATCCGCCGTGGAAGAGCTCCGGCGTCGGGTGGAGGATCCGGTGGTTGCCGTGACACACGGTGCACTCGCCCACGCCCAGCTCCTCGAACAACGGCTTCTTGAAAGAGGAGCCGAACAGCGTCGCCTCCCTCCCGTGGCACTGGCCGCAGACGTGCGCGACGCTGCTCACGCCCGGGGGCACCGCGCCGTGGTTCCCGTGGCAGTCGTTGCAGGCGGGCGCTGCCGTATCGCCGCGCTCGAGGAGCGCTGCGGCGTGCGCACTCCGGAGATAGTCCCCGTACTGGCTCGTCGGGATCCCGTAGGGAGCCATGACCTCGGGGTCGGAATGGCAGCGGGCGCACGTCGCGGGAACGTTCGTCGCGTACACGGGGGAGTCGGGCGAGGTGACGGGCCGGATGCCGTGGGCGCCGTGGCAGTCCGTGCACGTGGCGGGAGCCGGATCGCCTTGGGCGTTCCTCTTTCCGTGGACGCTCGTTCGGTACTCGGCGAGCTGGTCCACGCGCAGCTGCGGGTTGTAGCGCTTCATGTAGGCGGCGTCGGCGTGGCAGCGCGCGCAGGAGGCGGCCACCTCGAGCCGCGTGGGCGGCGGCCGGAACCCCTTCGCCGGGTCCATGGCCGCCGCGGCGTCCTCTGCGAGCGCCGGCGATGAGTCGCCTCCGTGGCAGGCCTCGCAGCCGAGACCGGCCGCTCGGTGCACATCGGTCTCCCAGGCCCGGACCGGCCCCGCCGCGGAATCCTCGAGCCCGGCGTGACAGGCGAGGCACGAGGAAGTCGTCGCCCGGTCCCGCGCGGCGGGATCGGCCGACCCACCCTGCGCCGGGCCCTCGGCCCCGAGCGCACCCGCCAGCAGGAGCACCGGACCGATCACCGCGCCCCTCCGCGTTCGCTCGCGGCGAAGCGGCCCACGAGCCAGGGGCCCCCGACGAGCACGAGCGCCGCCCACACCGGCCACCACGCCCCGTAGCCCCGAGCCGTTCCGATGACGATGTAGGCGAGAGCGACAGCACCTGCCGCGCTCGCCAGCGGGCTCCGACCCCTCCGGCGAATCGCGCGGTCGAGGAACGGGAGGAAGAAGCCCGCGGCCCCGAGGGCGCCGAAGGCGAGGACGGCGAGCGCCTCGTTCTCGATGCCGAGCGTCTCCCCGCCCGGCACCAGCTTCAGCGTCTCGAACATGAACATGAAGTACCACTCGGGCCGGATGTCGGCGGGCGCGGGCGCGAAGGGATCGGCCTTCTCGCCGAGCTCCCAGGGATAGAGCGCCGCGAGCGCCGCGAGGACCCCCAGCGCGAGCGTCCAGCCGAAGAGGTCGCGCAGCAGGAAGTCGGGCAGGAAGCGCATCTCGCGCGACGGGCCGGCGCGGCGCTCTTCGGAAGGCGGCACGCTCATGCCGTGCCGTTGCACCAGGACGAGGTGGAACAGGAGCAGGAACGTGGTCACGGCGGGCAGGATCGCCACGTGCCAGCCGTAGAAGCGGGACAGCGTGCCGCCGGTGACGTGATCGCCGCCACGCAGAAACCTCAGGAGGAACTCCCCGGCCAGGGGCACGGACCCCGCGATGTCGGTGCCGACGCGCGTCGCGAAGAACGCCAGCTTGTTCCACGGGAGCAGGTAACCCGAGAAGCCGAAGCCGAGGGCCAGGACGAACAGCAGGAAGCCGCTCATCCAGGTCAGCTCCCTCGGCGGCCGGTACGCCTTCAGGAACAGGACCGAGAAGAGGTGGACGAACGCCGCCCCGATCATGAGGTTCGCGGACCAGGAATGGATCGAGCGGACGAGCCAGCCGAAGGGGACCTCCGTCATGATGAACTGGACGGACTCGTAGGCCTCCTGCGCCGACGGGCGGTAGTAGAGCATCAGGAGGATCCCCGTGGCGACCTGCACGAGGAAGAAGAACAGCGTCATGCCGCCGAAGTAGTACCAGACCGTGTGCCGGTGGACCGGCACGGTCTTCTTCTCGGCGACCGCGCGCAGGGCGGCGAGTCCGATCCGGTCGTCGAGCCACCGGCCGACCGCAGCGAGCCGGCTGGGAGGGCCCAGAGGCGTGACACTCGGCACGGAAGGCACCGCCGCCAGAGTCAGGAACGCCCGCAGCGAGACCGCAAGGATGCGTCCGGCCCCCGGCCCTCGCCGGGGCGACGGAAGCGCCGATGGGTCATTCCGGCGCGGATCCGCGGTCGCCGCAGGTGCTTCATGAGGAATCCAGGTCAAGACCGGCGCTCGACGAAGATGTCGTCGCCCACGATCTGCACTGTGTACGCGTCCAGCGGCCTCGGCGGCGGGCCGGCCACGTTCTTGCCCGTGAGGTCGTAGTAGCCATTGTGGCAGGCGCACCAGATCCGCCGGGACGTCTTCTCGAACTGCACGGTGCACTCCAGGTGCGTGCAGGTGGCCGAGAAGGCCCTGAACTCGCCGGGGCCGGTCTGGATCAGGATCCCCGGCGAGGCGCCGAACGGGAAGATCTTCCAGCCCTCCTGCGCGAGCTCGGAGACCTTGCCGGCGAGAACGCGATTGCCGGCCGATTCGGGGATGCGCGGCGGGCTCAGGTACCGGAGAACCGGGTAGAAGACCGCGGCCGCCAGCGCCGAAACCGATCCCCAGAGGAAGCCGTCGAGAAACCTCCGGCGCGGCACGGTGCCCGCGCCGGCCGATCCCGCCCCGCTCACGCCGTCCCCCGCCCGCCGCCCGTCATCGCGCGGCTTCCGCTCCGGCCGGCAGGGTCCGGCTCTCCGAATAAAAGGTCAGCCACGTCCGTCCCTCCTCGGTGTGCAAGGGCCGGTGCTCGTAGTGGAGCCTGAGGTCAACGAACGCCACGGCGGACGCCGGCACGGGGAAGACCAGCGACTCGGCGCGGCGCTCGTCGGGGCGGATCCTCGTGTCCGACCCCTCCCGGACGCCGCGGGCGAAGCAGCCGGCATCGTCCACGACCGGTTCGCCGCGGGCGTCGCGGAACGTGCGCGCGTAGACGCGCCGGACCTCGTGGAACCCCCCGTCGCTCGTGCGCACCGAGAGGAGGAGGTGGATGCGACGTCCGGGCATCCCCGTGGGGACGGCGTGTCCCGCGCCCTTGTTGGAGAGCGTGACATCCACGCGAAGCGTGTCGCCCTCGCGCCGCGGCGCGAGCGAGACGGCGAGCGCCCGGTGGAGCTGCTCGAGCGAGTGCCCGCCCGGCACCTCGTGCAGGTTCACCTCCGCCGCCTCCCTCTTCGCCCTGGGATCGGCCGCCCCCGCGCGGGTCCGCTCCATGTGACAGGCCTGGCAGCCACGGCCCTCGCGGGCGGCCGGGCTGCGGCGCCACTCCGTGTACGTGCTCAGGACCGGAGTCCCCTCCGCGTTCACGTACTCGTGGCAGGGGGCGCAGGCGAGCGCCGTCGTGTGCAGCTCCGAGTAGGCGACGCCGTGGGCGGTCGCGGCGGCGCCCCGGATCGGGCCGCGCTTGACGTCGCCGATGTCGAAGACCGCCTGCGGGGTAGGACGCTCGAGGACCACGGAGGCGAGACCGTGGCAGACCTCGCAGCTCACCCCTTCCCACGTCACCCTCCGCCGCAGCTCGTAGTCGCCGTTGACCTGGACGAGGGGGGCGTGGCAGGACAGGCACAGGCGCGACACCGAAGCCCCCTCCCGCGCTTCCGTGGCGCGATACGCCTCGAGGAAGACGGGCCCGTCGGCCGAGCGGGCGTGGGCCGAGGAGCGCCACATCCGGTAGATGTCCCGGTGGCAGGCCCCGCAGCTGTCGCTTCGCGCCGCGCTACTCGAGCCGCGCGCCCCCCCGGCGGCGAGCGCCGCGAGCAGGGTCGAGGCGAGCAGGCCCGGCCGCAAGCCCATCGGCGCTCTCCGTACCCTCCGGAGCGAACGAGGGCGAACTCTACCCCGGTGCCGCGCAGCGGACAATGGCTCGGGCACGGCCTCCCCGGACCGGTGCCCTCCGGAATCGCCTCCTTGCCTCACGCCTTCTCGAGCGCCTGCTCGATGTCCTCGGCGAGGTCGCGCCAGTACTCGACCCCGGTCGAGTAGCGGACGAGGCCGTCGGTGATCCGCGCCAGCTCCATCTCCTCGGGCGCCATCTCCGAGGACACCGTCGTCCTCGGGTGGGTCGCGAGCGTTTCCACGCCGCCGAGGCTCACGGCGAGCTTGGCGATCTTGAGCGCGTCGAGGAAGCGGAAGGCGGCCTCCTTCCCCCCCTCGATTTCGAAGGCGATCATCCCGCCGGGGGCGGTGCACTGGGCCCGGTAGATCCGCGCCTGCTCCCCCTCGAACAGGGTCGGGTAGTGGATCCGGCGGATCTTCGGGTGTCCTTCGAGGCGCTGGACGATGCGGGAGGCGTTCTTCGACTGCTTGACCATCCGCGTGTAGATGGTCGCCAGGCTCCTCTGGAGCAGCCACGCGGTGAACGGCTCGCAGATCGTCCCGAAGAAGGAGCGCACCGCCTTCACCCGCTCCACCAGCGCGGCGTCGCGCGCGAGCACGGCCCCGGCGACCAGGTCCGAGTGGCCGCCGAGGTACTTGGAGGCGGAGTAGAGCGCCAGGTCCGCCCCGTGCAGAAGAGGCGACTGGAAGATGGGCCCGAGGAACGTGTTGTCCACGGCGAGCAGCGCGGGGCGGCGGCGCTCGTGCGCCCCCCGGGCGGCCGCCTCGATGTCGGTCATCCTCAGGGTCGGGTTCGCCGGTGTCTCCACGTAGACCATGGCGAGGGTGTCGCCGAGGACATCGGCCTCGCGGGCGAGCGACTCGCCGTCGCCGGCGTTCGCGCCGCGCGCCTTCACGCCGAAGTCGGGGAGGAGGTGGTGGAGCAGGTGGTCGGTGCCCCCGTAGATGGGGCGCGTGTAGAGGACGACGTCGCCCGGCCGAAGGAATGCGAGCAGGGTCGTCGTGATCGCCGCCATCCCCGAGGCGAAGGAGGCCGCGGCGCGCGCCCCGCGCTCGAGGGGGACCAGCTGGTCCTCGAACATCTCCGCGTTCGGGTTGTTGAGCCGGGCGTAGATCAGTTCCGAGGGCCCCCGCTCCCGGCCGAGCGCCGCGTCGAAGAAGCGCTCGGCCTCCGCCGCCGAGTGGAAGCAGTAGGTGGAGACCGGGTAGATCGGCGGCCGGGCCGCCATGACGGACAGTGCGGGGTCGAACCCCTCGACGAGGGTCGCGGTCTCCGGATGGAGGACGCGGACCTTGCGCGAGCGGTGCGGGTGCTGCGGCGTTCCTTCGCGACTCATGGCTCACCTCCCGGGCCTTTCCATGGCATCGTAGCCGCGGATGCCCCGAGCGCCTCCACGCGCACCGTACCGGCCCTGTCCGCGGGGGGCTCGACCCCCCACGGAGGGAGGATCTTCAGCAGCGCCGCCAGCACCAGGAACGGCAGGACGAGCAGGACCAGGGCCGCCAGCAGGCCCTCGAGGCCGGTGAGCTCCATCTTGTAGGTCGTCAGCCCGAGGAAGCTCTTCGAGAACAGCTGTCCTCCGATCACCACGTTCCACCGCGTGGCGAAGATGCCCACCTGGATCAGGACCACCGCGGCGAAGATGAGCAGCTTCCGGAGGTCTTCCCCGGCCGCCACGCTCCGGGCGAGGGCCAGGATCCCGAGCGGCAGGACCATCCCGAGAAGAACCTGGACGACCACGAGGCTGATGAACAGCTTCCCCATGACCATCTCCGCGAGGATCTTGATGGACTCCTCGCTCTCGTAGAGCCGATGGGTGAAGTCGAGGGCCTCGAGGCTGAAGTCCACCAGGACCGCGTAGAACAGGAAGGTCGCCATCCGGTCGAGGCAGGCCATGTCGAGGCGCCCGCCGCGCAGCGGTGTCACGACCATGTACAGCAGGATCACGAGCGCGATGCCGGAAACGATGGCCGACATGAGGAAGACGATGGGCATGAGGACGCTGCTCCACCAGGGGTTCGCCTTGACCGATCCGAAGATGAACCCCACGTACCCGTGCAGGAGAAACGCGGAGGGGATGCCCACGATGGTCACGACCCGGACCGCCTTCCTGTCGAGGGCCACCGCCTGATCGCTCACGTCGGTGGAGAACAGGGCGATCGCCCGGTGGACCCACCGCAGCGGCCCGCGCTCGGCGGCGGCCCAGACGATCAGATCGCGCCGGTACTCGAACCAGATCTCCAGCAGGAGGACGACCATCAGGTACCACGCGTAGACGAACCCGAACATCGCCATCGCGGAGCGGAGCTGCGGCGTCAGGAAGATCTCGTAGGCGCGCGCCGGATGGCCGAGGTGGAGGAGCAGAGGCAGGGGGGCGACGATCAGGAACGCCAGCGCGGTGAGCATGGCGAGCCGGTAGGCGGGACGGACCTCGCGGACGTCGAACAGCTTGACGAGGGAGGCGAGAATGAAGGCTCCGGCGACGAGGCCCGTGAGGTAGGGGTACACCACGATCAGGATGGACCAGTGGACCTCGACCTCGTTCGGGTAGGCGAAACCCTCCACCCGTTGGGCGAGGCCGGCCGCCGCGGCGACTGTCCCCGGGCCGTTCACCGCACCGCTCCGTCGAGGCCGGCGTAGAAGACCTTCGGCTCCGTGTTGAGCGAGGGCTTCAGGACGAAGGTCTTCCGCGTCCGCCGGAGCCGGACGAGGGGGCTCGCGGCGCTCTTCAGGTCGCCGAAGACGCGCGCTTGGGTCGGGCAGACCTCGACACAGGCGGGCAGCAGGCCCCTCTGGATCCGGTGGTAGCAGAAGGTGCACTTGTCGGCGGTCTTGGTCACGGGATGGAGGTACCGCGCCCCGTAGGGGCAGGCCTGGATGCAGTAGCGGCAGCCGATGCAGCGCTCCTCGTCCACGAGCACGACGCCGTCGTCGGTCGTGAAGGTGGCTCCGACGGGGCAGACCTGGACGCAGGGGGGGTGCGCGCAGTGGTTGCAGAGCTTCGGGACGAAGAAGCTGCGGAGGACCTCCCCCTCGGCCTCGGCGGGCGGCCGTTCGGGCGCGGCCTTCACGATCGAGGACACCTCCACCGTTCCGTCGCGCCGGATGACGTAGCGCTCGACCCACGTCCGCACGTAGAAGGGCTCGTCAGGCACGCCGTTCTCGGCCTTGCAGGCGCTCGCGCAGAGACCGCAGCCGATGCAGCGGTCCACGTCCACGCCCATCCCGTAGGCGGGGGTCTCGGTCTCGGCCGGCGAGGGCTCGGCCTCATGCAAGGGGCCGCGGCTCGCCCCGAGGGCGAACACGCCGCCCGCCGCGGCGAGCAGCCGCCTCAGGAGCTCTCGGCGGTCCATGGATGGGCCTCCGGAAGGTGGGGGTAATGACAGTCCCAGCACACGTACTTCCCGCCGTGGCTTTCGACGTCCACCTTCGGCGCCTCGGCGACGGGCGACCGCTCGGCGTGGCACCTTCCGCAGAAGGCTTTCTCGGCAGGCTTCGTGGCCTTCGCGACGCGCGGGACCGAGCGGTGCTCTCGGGGGACGTCGTGGCACGTCGTGCAGGGCAGCAGCGCGTGCGGCGAGACCGCCTTCGTTCGCGCGATCGCAGCGTGGCAGGCGCCGCACTCGCGGGGAAGCTCGGGCGGTCTCGGATCGTGCGGGTCGTGGCAGCCGGCGCAAGGCTTGCGCGGGTTGTGGAGGACGGGCTGAATCTGAGGAAAGCCCGTCGGCCGGGCGGGGTCGTAGGCGTGGCACACGGGGCAGAAGGCGCGCGTCCTCGGGGCCGGCGGCGTCACCGAGCCGGGGTCGTCCACGTGGGCCCGAGCCGGGCCGTGACAGCTCTCGCAGGCGAGGCCCCGGTGGTAGCCCGACGCCTTGCGGGACGCGACGTCGTCGTGGCAGTCGCGGCAGGTTTCGCTCCCCGCGTAGAGGGCGGGCCTCGCCGCCTCCCGCGCCATCGTGGAATGGCGGTGGTGGCCCGGCTCCTTGAGCGATGCGGGGACGACGAACGAGCGGACCAGCACCGCCCCACCGGCCAGGAACGCGAAGACGACGAGGAGTCTCGCTACGGAATCGGGCAAACGGCGCGAACGACTCAAGGGCGGCGCCTCGCAACGGGCGGCCGCTCAATGTAGCGATGGAGGTGTCAGGCGAGCGCGTTGCTTGCGGACCGGTTCGATCGGAAACGGCGTTCGCGGCCGCGGGGATCGCCTCTCCCGCCGCACCCTCTGCGGACCGATCGCATCCGCTTTGGGTGCCAGCTCGCGGAACGGAACTTGCTGGTCCGGTTCCTCTCACCGCTTCGGAGAGAACGGACATGAACCGCTGGATCCGGTCCCTGGCGTCGCTGAAGCTCGGCGTCGGGATCCTGCTCGTCCTCGGGATCGCCCTGGCCGCCGGCACGATCGTCGAGTCCGCCGCCGGCAACGAGACCGCGGCTCGACTCGTCTACGACGCGCTCTGGTTCCGCGCGCTGCTGGCGCTGTTCGCCATGAACGTCGCATGCTCGCTCGCCGACCGCTGGCCGTGGGACAGGAAGCACTGGGGCTACGCGGCCACGCACGGCTCCATGCTCGTGATCCTCGCGGGCGCGCTCGTCACCGACCTCTTCAAGGTCGAGGGGACGCTGGCGCTGTGGGAGGGCGAGGAGGCGGCGGCGTTCGATCCCACCGACGGTCTCGGGAATCCGCTCCCCGGTGCCCGGGTGGAGCTCCCGTTCTCGGTCCGTCTCGTCGCCTTCGAGATGGACACCTACCCGGGCACGAACCGTCCCGCCATGTTCCGGAGCCGCGTCGTGGTCAGCGACCCGGGGCAGAGGCGGTCGTTCCCCTTCGCGATCGAGATGAACTCCGAGCTGTCGCACCGCGGCTGGAAGCTCTTCCAGAGCGGCTACGAGATGGGTCCAGAGCGCGACCGGACGATCCTGGCCGTCTCGCGCGACCCGGGCCAGCCGCTCGTCTTCGCGGGATACGCCCTTCTCCTCGCCGGGATGGTCACCGTGCTCGCCACACGGATCGCGCAGCGGCGGGCCCTGGCGAAAAGCGTCGAGGCATCGCGGCGGGCGCCGAGGCGCGCTGCGAAGGTCGCGGCCCTCGCGCTCGCCCTCGCCGCAGCCTCTGCGGCCCGTGCCGCGTGGCTGCCGGACGTCGAGACGTCCGAGAGGCTCGCGCGGCTACCCGTCCAGCACGACGGGCGCGTGATGCCGCTCGACACCATGGCGCGCGAGGCGGTGTGGAAGGTCACGGGCAGCCGCCGGTGGGCCGCCGCCGACCCGGTCGCTGTCGTCCTCGGGTGGTCGTTCGATCCCGCCGGATGGGCTTCGGAACCGCTCGTCCGCATCGAGCCCGAACTGGCGGCGGCGATCGGCCTTCCGGCCCGCAGGACGCGCGCCTCCTATCTGGAGCTCGCGGCGAACCCGCGCCTCGCGGCGATTCTCGCGGAGGCGCGCGCCCGGGACGAGCGGCACGAGCGGCGGGGCGGCCTTCCCGAGATGGCCCTCGCCGTCGAGGCCCGCACGAGGTGGCTGCGAGGGTTCCTGGACCGGACGAGCCTGCGCGTCGTCGCGGTCCCCGGAGACCCGCACGCGGCATGGACCGTGCCCGGAGACCTCCGGCAGCCGGCAGACCTCCTCGCGTACGCCCGACCGGATGGTGCGGCATCTTCCCGCGCCATCTCGCGCGAGCTCGCCTACAACCGACTCAGGCCGACACGCCTCTCCTGGTGGATCCTCGCGGCGGCGACCGCGGTGTCGCTGGCAGCGTGGAGGCTCGCGCGGAGGTGGCTCGACGTCCTCGCCGTGTCGGCCCTCGCCGCCGGCTTCGCCGTCATGACATGGGGGATCGCCGCCCGGTGGGCGATCGCCGGCCGCATCCCTGCGGCCAACATGTACGAGTCGCTTCTCTTCCTCGGCTGGGGAGTGGGGTTGTTCGCCGTGCTGGCGCTCGTCATCCTCCGGGGCCGGCTGCTCGTTCTCAATGCCGCTGCAGGAGCCGCGCTCACGATGGCGCTCGCCGACCTGCTGCCTCTCGACCCCTTCATCCACCCGGTCCCTCCGGTGCTCTCGGGGACAATCTGGCTCGCCATCCACGTGCCGATCATCATGGTGAGCTACTCGGTGCTGGCGCTCGGGGTCGTCCTCGCCCACTTCCAGGTCGGCTGCGAGATCTTCGCGGGGGGCCGCCGCGACCTGGTCACGAAGATGAACGACCTCCTCTACTGGTACCTCCACGTGGGCGCGATCCTGCTCGTCGCGGGGATCCTCTCCGGCTCGGTGTGGGCGGCATCGTCCTGGGGCCGGTACTGGGGATGGGACCCCAAGGAGGTCTGGTCCCTCGTCGCCTTCCTCGCCTACCTCGCCATCCTCCACGGACGGCTGGACCGACTCTTCGGTCCCTTCGGCATGGCGGCCCTGAGCATCGGGGCGTTCTGGACGATCGTGATGACCTACGTCGGGGTCAACGACATCCTGGCCGCGGGCCTTCACTCGTACGGGTTCGGCGGAGCCGGCGTGGCGCGGTGGCTCCTGGTGCTCGCCGCCTCCGAGACGGCCTTCCTCGCGGCAGGCAGCCTCGCCTACACCGCGAACCGGAAGAAGCAGCCGATCCTGTCGGGGCCGGGGGGATGATCCAGCCAAGGAAAGCCCACCGGCTCTTCTCGGAACCGGCGAGTGGCGACGTTCGACGTTGACAGGTCGCTGTGCGCCAGCTCGCGGGGGAGGGCCCTCGAGTGCCCGCGACGAAGCGGCCTTCCTGCTCGCGAAGGGCGACCGCAGTCGCCAGCACGGGCGATCGCTGGAGGGGCGGCCTGCCGTCACGGCGTTTCCCCGCCTACGGGAAACCTACGAGACGGGCCGGCTGGGGTTCGAGGCGACCCTGCTGGTGCTGCGGGCTGT
>JBBIHW010000014.1:0-22014 GCA_037446795.1 Acidobacteriota bacterium | reverse complement strand
GAGCGTGGCGGGCCACGAGGCGCGGACGAGCTGCGCCCACAGGGCGGCCGGGTCCTGGCCGGTCGAGCGCTCCGGCGGCCAGGCGTGCGCGAGGGCGCGGGAGAGGACGCGGCGCAGGGTGGAGCCATGGAGCGCGCGGAGGGCCCGTTCGTCGACGGGGACGCCGAGGGCGGCCTCGGTCCGCGCGAGCGCGACGGCGACCGGCGGGCCGATGCCCCAGGCCCGGGCCCGGTCGACCGCCGCGTCCAGGTCCACCGATCCGTGGGCGAGGAGCATCGCGAGGTCCTTCAGCCAGATCAGGCGGTTGCAGCCCGAGAGCGAGGCGTGCAGGGCGAGGTGAAGGAGCGCGTCGGTGCGTTCGAGGACGGGGATCGGGACCCCCGCGAGGTCCACGGTCCGCGCCCGCCCGAACAGCTCGGCCATGGGGACGCGGAACAGGTCGCGGACGGCGCCGCGGTTGATCGCGTGCCAGTGCACGTCGGCGAGGGTGCCGAGGGGGAGACGGACGTGCACCTGGCCGCGGCGGTCCCGCCGCAGGAGCTCCCAGTTGCGATCCTCGATCCTGGCGCCGGCGCGCTCGAGCGCCTCGAGCGCCTCGCCGAACCGCGCCGGCTCCACGAACAGGTCGAGATCGCCGTACGCGCGGAGCTCGGGCGCCGGGTAGACCGCCTCCGCGAGGACGGGGCCCTTCGCGACGAACCAGCGGATGTCGCCGAGGGCGCGCGCGACCCCGTGGAGCTCCTCGATGACGCGCAGGTGCCGGGCGGCCTGGCGGGCGATGCGTCCCTCGACGCCGGCGAGATCCTCGGCCGCGACCCCCGAGGCGCGCCGCAGGGGGCCGGCCACCCACCCGAGCACCCGGTGGAGGTCGGCCAGGCCGAGGAAGGCGCGGAGGCGGTCGCGCCGCGCGAGATCCTCGATGCGTCGGGGGAGCCCCGGATCCTCCGGGTCCCGCACGCACGCGAGGAGCGCGGCGGCGACGTCGGCGGGGGCGCGTCGGAGGCGGATGCCCCGGCTCACGGGCGGCTCCGGCGGAGGCTCGGACTCGCGGATCGCGCGGCGCTCACGGGCGTCACGGGCCTCATGCGCCTCATGGGTACCGAGCCAGCTCCTCGTGGCCCCTGCGTCCCGGCGGGGGACCGACGTCCACCCCGTCCACCTCGACCCACGCGTGCGCGTCCTTGGTGGTGGGGTTCGGCTTCAGGCCGATGACGAGGGACGCTGGCACCCCCGAGGCCCGGAGCAGGCGGTAGTGGACGAGGGCGTTCGTGAGGCACCGGGGGCGGATCGGCCCCAGACCCGTGCTCCGGAAGACGGCGCGCCCCAGCCAGCGGGGGCGGTCGGCCGCAGGCACCGGTCGCCCCGGGCGACCGAGCTCCCGAACGAGCTCGGGCAAGGGGCGGCGCGCGAGCCCGATCCGCACCCGCACGTAGGTCGCCCAGATCCGGGCCACGAGCCGAACCTTGGCGAGCGCCGAGGGCCTGCCAGCGCGGGTGCTCACGAGCGCGCCACCTCCACGATCCGTTCGACGGTGGCGGGGAGCAGGTCCCAGCGCGTCGGGCGGACGAGGTCGTAGGCGGGCACCCGGTCCGCGAGCTCCGCGATCTCGGCGAAGCACCGAGCGCGGTCCTCCTCGGTGGGCAGCTTCATGCTGAGCGCCCACAGCGAGCGGACGGCCTCGTGCGGCGGCACCGGTCGCACCTCGGGGATCCCGTTGCTTGGCCGGAGGAAGAGGATCGCGCGGAGCGGCGCCGGGGACGGGTCCGCGTCCGCGTCCTCGCCGATCGCGAGGTGCACCCGGTCCGCGCTGGCGAGGGTGATGCGGGCATCGCGCAGCGACAGCCGCTCGAAGGCGTCGGGCCGGACCCGGAGGAGGGCGGGTCCGGGGACGACGGCCGGGCGGGGGCCGAGGAGCAAGCACGAGACGTCCTCGGAGAGCAGCCGGTGGCCGGCGGCGAGGAGGGCCGCCGCGAGCGTCGTCTTCCCGTGCCGACCGGGCGCCGCGAGCGCCACCGCGGCGTCCCGGATCCGGACCGTCGCCGCATGCAGCGGCAGGGCGCCGCGCCGGGCCATGAGGAGGGCGAGCGGGATCCCGTAGAGACGCTCCTCCCTGCGGAGCGGGTCGGCTCCCGGGGGCATCCAGACCTCGCCTGCGTCGAGGTCGACGCGGTACCACCCGAGCCCCTCGATCCACAGGCGGTGGTATGGCCCGTCCCCGTACAGGTCGGCCCGGAAGGGGTTGCCGGGCCGGGGGAGCCACCGGCGGATGGGCTCGCCGGCGGGACGGACGCCGTCGTCGGCGACCGCCACCCGCACCGGTGGGTCTGCCGAGGCGGGAGCCACGCGCCGGAGGTACCGGAGCCGTTCGGAGGAGCGCACCTCGTAGCCGTAGACGCCTCGGCGCGGCGCCTCGGCCCCGACCGGCGGGCGGGCCAGGCTCGGAACCGGCTCCCTCATGCGGCCATGGTACGTGCCCCCGACCTCGAGGTGCGATCCGGCGGAACCCGCCGGACGGTCGGGGTCCGGCGTCGTGGGCGGCTATGATGCCCGCCCGGAAGGGGGGAACGGGGGGACGCGATGGGGGTCGAGCCGAGCACGCGGATCCGCAGGAACCCCAAGGTCGTCTTCCGTCGCATGAGCGGGGACGAGGGGGCGGTGCTGCTGCGGCTCGATACCGCCGCGTACCACGGGCTCAACCCGACGGGAGCCGTCATCTGGGAGCGGGTCGGCGAGGGGATCACGCTCGGCGAGCTGGTCCGGGAGGCCGGCGCCGCGTTCGAGGATCCCCCCGAGGACCTCGCCGAGCAGATCGGCGCCTTCGTCGAGGACCTGCTCGAGCGGGGGCTGCTCGAGGTGATCGACGAGGGGCCCACGACCCCGGCTGCGGAGGGCTGACCGGTGCGCCGGTCCGAGGAGGACCTCGACGCGCGGGCCGGTCCGCTGCGCTGGCAGGGGCAGCGGGTCCGCCGGCACCTGCGGTGGGCGCGCGAGCAGGGCATCCGGCGGCTCATCGAGGAGGACTCGCTGAACCCTCTCGAGCGGCTCGAGGTGGGGATCGCGAAGGCGCGCTGGCGGCGGACCCACGATCACCGTCCGAACGCGGTGCCGGTCTTCCTCCTCGGGGCCCAGCGGTCGGGCACGAACATGGTCGTGCGCGGGCTCGAACGGTCGCCGGAGTTCGAGGTCCACAACGAGAACGATCCGCGGGCCTTCCACCGGTTCCGCCTGCGCCCGCTGCCCGAGATCAGGGAGCTCGTGGAGCGCAGCCGCCACGCCTTCGTGCTCTTCAAGCCGTTGTGCGATTCCCACCGGGCCGTGGAGCTGCTGGAGGACCTCGGGGCGCCGAGCCCCGGCAGGGTGATCTGGGTCTACCGGCACTTCGAGGCGCGCGCGAGATCCAGCGTGGCGAAGTTCGGCGACGCCAACCTGCTCGCGCTGCGCCGCATCGCCGCGGGCGGGGGCGCGGGGATGTGGCAGGCCGGAGGCCTCGGCGAGCAGCACTTGGCGCTCCTTCGGAGCCTGGACCTTGCGGCGATGAGCCCGCTCTCGGCCGCCGCCCTCTTCTGGTACCTGCGGAACTCTCTGTTCTTCGAGCTCGGGCTGGATGCGCGGGAGGACGTCGCGCTGGTCTCCTACGACGCGCTGGTCGCCGAGCCGGGGGCCGAGATGGGGGCGCTCGCGGACTTCCTCGGCATCGGCTTCCGGCCCCAGCTGGTCGCGCACATCGAGCGCCGGGGAGGAGCGCCCGCATCCGTGGAGCTGGATCCGAGGGTCCGGGGTCTGTGCGAGGAGCTCCTCGCCCGGCTCGACGCCCACCGTGGGCGGCGGGGTCCCGGAGCTGGGCTAGAGTGATGCGCCCATGGATGAGATGAAGCCGGACGGGCGGATGGTGCCGGGAGCCACCTACCTGCGGGTCGTCGCGAGGCGGTGGTGGATCGTCGCGGCCATCGCGGGGATCGCCGCGATCCTCGCGTCCCTCGTGTACCTCGGGGTGCGTCCCCGGACCTACGTCGCGACCGTCTCGGTGGTCGTGCCGGTCCCCCCGACCTCGTCGGTGATCCCCGCGACCGCCCAGGCGGTGGCGGATCTGGACGCGGTGATCTCCTCGTACCCGCTGGCCGCGCGGGTCGCCGCGCAGCTCGGCCTGTCCGCGGGCGCGGTGCAGCGGGGGCTCGACGCCGCGCGGGTCGGCGGTGGGGCCTTGCTCGAGGTCCGCTTCGAGAGCTCGGACCCGGCCGTCGCGGAGCGGGGCGCCGCGCTGGCGGCGAGGGAGGGGCTCGCGATCTTGGCGGAGGCGCGCCTTGCTCCGTTCGAGCAGCGGCTCCGGTTGGCCGAGCAGGCGTACGCATCCGCGACGCAGGCAGTCCGCGACTACCTGGAGCGGTTCGGCAACATCCAGCCGCAGGCGGAGTTCGACCAGGTGAGCGTCCGGCTGCTAGAGCTCCGGGACCGGGCCGACGAAGCGCTGGCGCGCGGCGACGACGGGCAGGCGAACGCGCTGGACTCGCGGATCCAGGCCCTCACGGAACGGTGGTCGCCCCTGATCGTCGAATGGCAGGAGCTCAGCGCGGCCCGCTCGCGCGCCCAGCGGCAGCTCGAGGGCGCACAGCTCGACGAGGCGGCGGCTCGCTCGGCCCTGGAGGCCGCGATGACGGACGGGAACGGTGTGGTCACGTCGGCGGCGGTGCCGGTCTCGAGGACCGCGGTGTTCGTGCGCTCGGTCGTGCCCATCGTGGTCCTCGCGACGGTCCTCGCGATCCTGTTCGTCGTCGGGATGGAGCTGGTCTTCGCGGGTCGGTCGGGTCCCTCCGAGGGCGCGGATGGCACGGCACGGGCTGGAAGATCGGCCGGCTGACCCCGTCGACACCGGGTTCGTGCTCGGTCCCGCACGCTCCGGCACCAGCCTCGTCTACGAGGGGCTGTGCCTCCACCCCGAGGTCGCCTTCATCTCGAACTGGTACGCCCGGTTCGGGTGGCGGGCCGTGCTCGTACTCAACCGGATCCCGCGGCGGTTCCCGGACCTCGCGCTCCGGGTCTGGTTCGGGCCGGAGGGGAACGCCTACCGGTACGGTCGGCGCCGGGCCTGGTGGGAGCGCGCGTTCCCGAGCCCCGTGGAGGGCGAGCCGGTCTACACGCGCTCGGGCGTCGCGCGGCCCGGGGGGCCGGAGCCCGCGGCAGTGGCGCCCGAGCGCGCCCTGCCGAGGGCCTTCGACGCCGTGCGGCGGGTCGGCGGCGGGAGGTGCGTCGTCTCCAAGCGGATCGCCAACAACCTGCGGATCCCGCTGCTCGCCCGGGTGTTCCCCGAGGCGCGGTTCGTCGCGCTCGTCCGGGACGGCCGCGCGGTGGCGGCCTCGCTCGCGCGCGTGGACTGGTGGGAGGACAGCCACGTCTGGTGGTACGGGGCGACCCCGCGTCGGTGGCGCGAGGAGGGTGGGGACCCCTGGGAGCTGTGCGCGCGGAACTGGGTCGAGGAGATCCGCGCGATCGAGGAGGGCCTCCGCGCCGTCCCGGACCGGCAGGTGCTCCGCCTGCGCTACGAGGACCTGGTGCGCGAGCCCCACGAGGGGTTCGAGGCGGTCCGCGCCTTCCTGGGGCTGCGGGAGGACGAGGGCTGGCGCCGACGGCTCCGGCGGATCGCGGTCCCCGGGCGCGTGGAGCGTTGGCGCGAGCTCCTCGAGCCCGCCGTCGTGGAGCGCATCACCGCGATCCAGCGCGCGGAGCTCGAGCGGTTCGGCTACCCATGCTGACCCCTCCCGATCGGGGCGGTCGGCGAGCCCTGGCGCGTCACTCGGCCGGGATCGCGGTCTTCGCCGGTCTGGGCGTGGCCTCCGGGTTCGCCGTCGATGCCACGATGGCCGCGCTCTTCGGGGCCGGGGCGCGGACCGACGCCTTCTTCATCGCGGCGACGATCCCGTTCGCGCTCTCGGCCTTGTTGCTGGCGGCGACGAACCAGGTCCTCGTGCCGCTCGTGAACGGGTGGTTCCGGGACGAGGGGGAGGAACGCGCGCGCGTCCTCGTCGGACGGTTGCTCGGGACGGGCCTCGCGGTGGGTGGCGTCATCGCCGCGGTCGGCGCGCTCATCGCCCCGGTCCTGCCGTGGGCGATCGGCGCCGGCGCGGGTGCGAGCACCAAGCGGGCCGCCGTCCTCATGACCGCGCTGCTCTTCGTCACGGTCATGACCCGGATCGGCGCGGAGGTCCTCCGCGCCGCGCTGAACGCCCGCTTCTCCTTCACCGCCCCCGCCGCGATGCCGCTCGTCGAGAACCTCACGGTGCTCTCGGTCCTGCTCGCGCTCCACGGCGGCCTGGGCGTGACGGCGGTGGCCGTGGGGTACGTGGTCGGCGGGTTCACCCAGCTCGGCTTCATGGGCGCGGCGGCCGCGACGAGGGGCCTGCTCGTGCGCCCGCGGCTGGGCCTCGACCGCGAGGAGCGGCGCCGCATCCGCCGGCTGCTCGCCCTGCCGCTCGCCGGGGCAGGTCTCACGATGGTCGCGCGCGTCGCCGAGCGCTTCTTCGCCTCGTTCCTCCCCCCGGGGCAGCTGACGATCCTCGGCTACGGCTGGGTGGTCGTGAACAGCATCGGGGGCACGGTCTTCTTCCGGAGCGTCGTGGTGGCGCTGCTCCCGCGCCTGGCGGAGGTCCGGGACGACGAGCGCGCGACGCGGGCGATCCTGTCGGACGGGATCCGGCTCATGCTCCTGGTTTCGATCCCACCGCTCGTCGCGCTGCTCGTGCTCGCCGATCCGCTCGTGGCGCTCGCCTTTCAGCGAGGGCGGTTCGGCCCCGCCGAGGCGGCCCTGCTCGCGCAGGTGATCGGCGTCTACGCGATCCAGTTCCCCTTCGACGCGGTGAACCGCGTCTACATGTCGTACTGGTTCGCGCGCTTGGTGACCCTCGTGCCGTTCGTCAACGTGGTCGTCATGGTCGTCCTCGACGTGGCGGTCGCGGCGGCCCTGTTCCTCCCGCTCGGGGTTTTCGGGATCGCCCTCGCCTACGACGTGGCGGCCGTCGCGTACCTGGCCCACGGCGCGTGGTCGGTCCACCGCCGGCTGCCCCTCCCGCTCCGGCCGCTCGCCTCCTACGCTGGGAAGGTCCTCGCGGCCTCCCTCGCCTCGGGGTTGGCCATGTGGCTCGCCCTGCGCGCGATGCCGGCGGTCCCGGATCTCGCGGGTCGGCTGCTGCGCGCCGCGGTCCCGGGGCTCGTTGGCGCGGGGGTGTTGCTCCTCGGGCTCTCGGCGCTCGGTGTCCGGATCTGGGGGGTGCTCCTGCCCCGGCTGCGCCGCGCTCCGCACCGCGGCCAGGAGCCGGGGGAGCGGGGGTGGCCATGACCCGGAACTGGCCGAAAGGTCCCTTGTTCGATGCGGCAATCAGCGCGTAGCATGAGAACCCCGGCGTGAGCCGCTCCCTGTCGGCCCGGGGGATGAGCGGGGGATCGTCGTGGAGGGGTCGGTGACGTTCGGGTTCATCCTCGGCACGGGTCGCTGCGGGTCGACGCTGGTCCACGACCTCATCGCGCGCCATCCGGACGTCGGCTTCCTCTCGAACGTGGACGACCGGCTCGGCCGGGCGCTGTTCGGGGGTCGGTGGAACAACGCGGTCTACGGGCGGGTGCCTCCGGCCCTCACGCGCAAGGGCCGGCCGCGGTTCGCCCCGTCCGAGGGGTACCGGATCCTGCGCAAGCGGGTGTCCCCGGTGCTCGTCGCGCCCTGTCGCGACCTGGTGGCCGCCGACGCCACGCCGTGGCTCGCCGACCGGTTCGCGCGCTTCTTCGAGGAGCTCGCGCTCACCCAGCGACGGCCCGTGTTCCTCCACAAGTTCACGGGCTGGCCGCGGGCGAGGTTCATCGAGGCCGTCCTCCCGGGTTCGCGGTTCCTCCACGTGATCCGGGATGGGCGCGCGGTGGCGAGCTCGCTCGTTCAGATGCCGTGGTGGGACGGGTACGGGGGCCCGGGGCGGTGGAGCTGGGGTCCGCTCTCGGCGGAGGACCAAGCGGCCTGGGAGCGAGCGGGTCGGTCCTTCCCGGTGCTCGCGGGCCTGCAGTGGAAGGTGCTGATCGAGGCGTTCGAGGCTGCGAGGGCCGGGATCCCGGCGGAGCGGTGGCACGAGGTCCGGTACGAGGACGTGCTCGCCGATCCACGGGGGCGGATCGAGGAGATCCTCGGGTTCCTGGGGCTCTCCTGGACGCCCGCCTTCGAACGGCGGTTCCGCCGCTACGCGTTCGAGCGGGAGCGGGCGCAGGCGTACCGGCGCGACCTTGCACCCGGCGATCTCCGGGCCCTGGACGCCTGCCTCGCCGAGACGCTGATGCGGTACGGGTACCCGGTCCCATCGTTCGGGCGGCTCACGGCATGAAGTGGCTCTGGCGCGTCGCGCTCCTCGCGGCCGTGGCCCTCTCGGCCGGACTCCTCCCGGTCGACGGGGCGAGCGGGGCCTCCTCGGCGCCGACGTACGTGACCACGATCGACGGGGGCCTCGCCGGTCACGCCTCGATGTACCCGTCGGGGGTGGACGTGGATGCCGCGGGCGAGGTCTACGTCGCCGACACGGGCAACGACCGCGTCTGCCGGTTCGGCCCGGACGGGACGGAGCGCTGGTGCCAGGGTTCGCGGGGGCCGAAGGCCCTCGGTCGCTTCGAGAACCCCCGCGACGTGGCCGTGCTCGGTGGGAAGGTCTACGTGGCGGATACGGGGTACAACCGCGTGCAGGTACTGGACGCGGCGACCGGCGACCCCCTGTCGGCGTGGCCGACGCGCTTCGGGACGATCATGGGGATCAGCGCGGGGGTCGACGGGGCGGGGAACCCCGTCGTCCTGGTGACGGAGAGCTCGGCCGACCGGGTCCGCGTCTACACGCCGGGCGGCACGCTGGTGCGCTCGATCGGCCAGGGCTCCGGGCCGGGGCAGCTGGCGCAGCCCCGCGATGCGGCCACGGACGACGCCGGCAACGTGTACGTCGCGGATTACCGCAACAGCCGCGTGGCGGTCTTCTCCCCGACGGGGGACTGGATCGGCGGGTGGGGGGTGAACGGCACCGGTCCCGGGCAGCTCAAGCGCCCCTACGGCATCGACCTTGACGCGGGCGGGGACGTGTACGTGGCGGACTCCAACAACTACATCCACCGGTTCCGGTGGGATGGACGGCAGGCAACGTTCATCCGCACCTACGGGAGCCCGGGGACCGGGGCGGGCCGCTTCTCGATGCTGCGGCGGGTGGCGGTCGGGGCACCGGACGGGTCCGGCTCCTGGCTCGTCTACGGCGCGGATCTATGGACGTTCAAGGTCGAGGTGTTCGGCTCGGATGGCAGCCACCAGGCGACGTTCGGGGGTCGACCCCCCCTGGATGGGTGCTTCAACGAGCCCTACGGCGTCGCGGCCGACGCCGAGCACGTGTACGTGGTGGACATGGTGAACCAGCGGGTCCAGCGTTTCTCCACCGCCACGCTCGGGTTCGAGCTCGCCTGGGGGGAGCGGGGCTGGGGCGAGGGGAACCCGGGGTTCAACTGGCCGAAGGGGATCGCGCTGTCCACGAACGGGGGCTCGCCGAGCGTGTGGGTCGCGGATACCAAGAACAACCGGGTGACCGAGTTCTGGCCGGACGGCACCCCCACCGGACGGCGGTTCGGGAAGGGGGGCGCGGCGGTGGGGCAGCTGCGGTGGCCGTTCGCGGTCGCCGCGTTCGGCACCCCACTCGTCGTCGCGGACTCCAACAACAACCGCGTCCAGCTCTGGGACCCCGCCGGCCCCGCCGTGGTCTGGACGACGACCTCGGCGGGAGGTACGAGCTTCGGCAAACCGAAGGCGGTGGCCGTGTCCGGCGGCCGGGTCTACGTGGCCGACACGCAGAACGACCGGGTCGTGGTCCTGAACGTCTCGGATGGCTCCTTCGTGCGCGCCTTCGGCTCCGACCGCCTCCGCTCGGCCGATGGCATCGCCGTGGAGCCTTGGTCGGGGGACGTCTGGGTCGCCGACTCCGTCCTGCACCGGCTGGTGGAGTTCGCCTCCGACGGCACCTGGCTGCAGACCTTCGGCGGCCCCGGGACCGGGCCGGGGAGGTTCGACAAGCCACGGCACCTCGCGATCCTGCAGACGGGGAGCGGGGCGGGGTGGCTCTTCGCGGTGGACTCGTGGAACGATCGGGTCCAGGTCTTCGAGATCCAGGGATGAGGGGGGAGTGGAGGATGCGGCTTCGAGCGGGCGCACGACCTACCGGAACGGGGTTCCTCCGCGCGGGGGTGGCGGTCGCCCTGGTCGCGGCGTCGCTCGTGGGGACGCCGGGCCACGCCTCCGCGGCCCCGATCGCCGTCTACGACGAGACGTTCGGCTTCCGGGGGCCGGCGGGCAACTACGCGCACGGCGGTGACTGGGACCCGACCACCAACACGATCCTGTGGGGGGACTACTGGAACTACCGTGTGAAGCGGTACACGATCGACGGGCGCAAGTGCACGCAGGCGCTCTGCGGCAGCCCCTTCTTCGTGACGACGACGAAGCCCGAGGGGCAGCTCGGCGGTATCGCGGCGCCCTACGACGTGGAGGTGGACGTCACCGACCTCGACGGACAGGAGCGAGCGTCGTTCTGGGTGGCCGACCAGGGCAGCGCGAGGATCGTGCAGTTCGCCTACGACGGGACGTGGCTGCAGACGATCGGCCTCGGGGGAGGCGGTTCGGGCGCGGAGCACCCGGGTCACGCCTACGTGCGGGGGTGCACGAACGGCAACATGCTCATCCCCACGCACATCTGGGTCAACCCCGACAACGGGAACCTCTACGTCTCGGATCCTCGCTGCGAGCAGGTCCACGTGTTCACCCACGACGGGAGGTTCCTGTTCCAGTTCGACTGGTCCGGATGGCGGACCGCGACGGGCCTGAACGCGCCGAAGCCCCGCGGCATCGTCGGTGGCCGGGACTGGAACGGCGATGGGCAGGGCGACGTGTACGTCGTCGAGCACCGCTACCGGTCGGTGGTGGTGTTCGATCGCGCGGGCCGGTACCTCGGGATGATGCAGCGGGTGCTCGAGATGAACGACCCGCGCGGCATCGACGTGGACCCGACCACCGGGGACATCTACGCCGTGAGCGCGTACAAGAACCGGATCTACCGGTTCGACTACCCGACCGGCCAGCTCGTCGCGATCTGGTGCGAGGTGGACGGCACCGGGGACTGGGCGGGGAACGCCCCGTTCGACTCGATCCGGTTCGTGGCGGTCGACGGCCAGGGCAACGTCTACACCGGCGACACGTGGGGGGAGCGCCACCCCGACCCGCGGACGGGCGACACGTGGACCGGCCACCGGATCTACAAGTTCGACCCCACCGGGGCGCCGCTGGAGTGGGCTACGGGCTCGGAGCCCCCGCCCGACGGCGGGTACAACCAGAACAACGGGATCGCGGTCGCGGGCGGCTCCGTCTTCGTGCTCGAGACCTTCGGTCAGCGGGTCCAGAAGTTCGACACGAGCTCGTACTGCCGATCGGCGGGCGACTGCCCGGCCTGGCAGCTGCAGTTCGGCTCGCGCGAGCCCCCGGGCGCCAACTCGCAGGGGTTCGCCTACCCACGGGGTCTCGCGTACGGGGACGGCTACCTGTGGGTGGGCGACTCGCGCGACGCGCAGGCCTGGACGACCGACGGGGTCTTCGTGCATCGGTTCGGGTCGGCCGGATCCGGCCCGGGGCAGTTCCGCGGTGGAGGCCTCGGCATCGAGGCCCCCGGCGATGGCAAGGTGTACACCACGGACACCGGGAACTGCCGCCTGCAGGTCTTCTCGGTCGCCGACGCCCTCGCCGAGCAGCAACCGGCACCGCTCGAGTACATGGGCTCGTGCGGGAACGGGTCCAACCAGATGAGCGGTCCGCGGGGGATCGCCGTCGAGGGGGACACGGCCTGGGTGGCCGACGTGGGCAACAACCGGATCGCGCGGTGGGACGTCCCCTCGCGCACGAGCCTCGGTCCGGTCCGGCCCTCGTGCGACGGCAAGCTCCTGGCGAGGCCGACCGACGTGGCGTGGGATCCGGCGGGGACGTGGCTCTACGTCGCCGACACCGCGAACAACCGGGTCGTGCGGATGAAGGGCGACGGGACCCAGTGCCAGGTGGTGACGACGGGCGCGGACGTGCCCACCGGGTTCAGGGAGCCGGATTACCTGACCTTCGACGCCGCGGGACGGCTGTACGTGAGCACGAACTCGTACTACGCGTATCGGTTCGTGATCACAGCCTGAAGGCGACCGGGATTATGAGGTCGTCCCTGCCCGACGTCGTGCTCGTCGTGTTCGACACGGCGCGCTGGGACCGTTTCGGCTGCTACGGGTACGGTCGCCCGACCACCCCGACCACCGACTCGCTCGCGCGCGACGGCACGGTGGTCGACGTGATGATCTCGAACGCCCCGTGGACGCTCCCGTCCCACGCGAGCCTGTTCACCGGCCTGTACCCCTCCGAGCACGGCGCGCAGTGGCAGATGGGGCGGCGGCTCGGGCCGAGCGTCCGGTCGACGATGGCAGAGGTGCTCCGTGGGACCGGCTACGAGACGGTCTGCGCCACGAGCAACGGGCTGATCTCCGCCACCACGCGGCTCGCCCGCGGGTTCGATCGCTACGTGCATCGCTCTCAGCTCGACCGCGGCTGGCGTCGACGCGCGAGGCAGCTCCGGCGGCTCCTCGCGGGCGGCGACGCCGGGGGCCGCCGGTTGAACGGATGGCTGCGGGAGGTCCTGCCGCGCGTGCGCGCGCCGATGTTCCTCTTCGTGAACTACCTCGAATGTCATTGGCCGTACGCACCGCCCCGGCGCCTCCACCGAGCGGTGGGCGGGGAGCGCCTCAGCGTGTCCGACGACCTCCGCCTCCGCCGCATGCTCGCCCGTAGGACCGGACCCTGGGACGCCATCGCGATGGCCGACGAGGAGCTGCTTGCCGTCTACTCCTCCCTGTACGACGGCGAGCACCGCAACGTGGACGAGCTGCTCGACGAGCTGCTGGATGTGCTGCGGGCCACGGGGCACCTGCGCGAGGGGGAGGCGGTCGTGATCGTCACCTCCGATCACGGGGAGCACATCGGGGAGCACGGGCTCGCGGACCACCAGGCCTCCCTCGACGACCACCTCATCCGTGTCCCCTTCATCGCGTGGGGCCCCGGGATCGTGCCGTCCGTCCGGCTCGGGGGTCCGTACGAGTTCGTGGACGTCCTGCCGTCGGTCACCTCGCTCCTCGGGCTGACGTGGCCAGACGGCGTCCCCGGGGATCGGCGCACCGGCCTGTTCGGGGCCGCCGAGCGGAAGGTCGAGGACCTGGCCTTCGCGGAGTGGCGGGCCTGGGCGGCCGAGGATCTCGCGCGGGTCAGCGCCCGTCATCCGCGTTACGACTTCGCTCCCCTTGCCCGCGACCTGCGCTGCGTCCGCGATGCGCGGTTCAAGCTGGTCGAGGCGGGGGATGGGTCCCGATCCCTGTTCGACCTCGCCGAGGATCCGGCGGAGGAGCGGGACGTCGCCGCGTCGCATCAGGCCGAGCTGGCTCGCCTGGGAGCGGCGCTGCACCATCGGAGCACCGCGTGGGAAGAGGCGGCCGCCGGGGCCGCGGGCCTCACGGGGGAGCAGGAGGCCGAGATCGAGCGGCGCCTGACGGAGCTGGGCTACCTCTGAATGTCATGAAGAGGGGCCTCCCCGGTGGCACGCTCCGGTGTCATCGGAGGAGCGATCCGGAAGGAGGCCCCGAGATGTTGTACGCCGGGTTGGACCTGTCGAGGAAGAGGCCCGACGTGCATCTGCTCGAGGAGAGCGGAGCGACGAAGGAGGTGATGGCCGCCTCCCCCGACGCCGACGCGCTGCGTACGCTGGCGAGGTCGACGGCCCGCTACCGCGAGCCGGTCCGCGCGGCGATCGGGTCGATGAACGGCGCCCGGTTCGTCCACGATGCCCTGGAGCTGGCGGGCTGGGACGTGGAGATCTGTGACGCCCAGAAGGTCAAGGGCCCGGCGCCGCTCGCCCGCAAGACCGACCGCATCGACGCGTGGGTCCTGGCCGAGCTCGCCCGCAGGGACCTCGTCCCGGCGATCTGGCTGCCCACCCCTGGGATCCGGGCCGACCGCGAGCGGGCCCGCTTCCGCCTGCACCTGGTCCGGCACCGCACCGCCCTCAAGAACCGGGTCCATGCGGCGCTGATCGCCTTCGGCCACCCCTGCCCGGTCTCCGACCTGTTCGGCGCCGCCGGCCGCGAGCTGCTCGGGCGCCTGGAACTCCCCGAGCCGTGGGCCGGGACCGTCCAGGCCTCCCTCGAGCTCATCGAGGATCTGGATGCCCGGATCTCTGGGTGCGAGGCCGAGCTGCGCCGCCTGGGGGCCGACCACCCCTACGTCCCGCTGCTGATGACCGCCCCGGGGATCGCCTGGGTGCTGGGGTTCACGATCGCCTCCGAGATCGGAGACATCGCCCGGTTCTCCTCGCCGAAGAAGCTCACCGGATACACGGGCCTGTGCCCGAGGGTCCACCAGTCCGGCGGCAAGGACCATCGGGGGCCGCTCGCCAAGAACGGCCCGAAGCACCTGCGGTGGGCGCTGATCGAGGCCGCCACGCATGCCGCCCGCCATCCCCTGTACCGGGAGCGCTACGAGCGGACCAAGCGTCGGCTCGGCAAGCAGCGGGGACCGAAGGTCGCCAGGGTGGAGGTCGCCCGCAAGCTCACCGAGGCCATCTGGTTCATGCTCACCCGCAACGAAGGCTTCGCTCCGGCAGGCCCCACGAGCCGGGCTCTGGTCGCATGACGACCCTCCTCTGAGATGGCCCACCGGAGCGAGCTCCCACCCAACCTGGTCCTCCCGGAAGGAGGCGATAGAGAGATGAGCACCGCTCCACGCACCACCCGCGGACCGACGGCCTCGGTCACCTACTCGACGACCAACCCTTCTTCATAGAGAGCCCGCGTCTCCGGCCAGCCCGACCGGGCCGAGACGCCACCCGGCCGCGTGCGCCCCTCGCCGGCTCACGCGTTCGACTCGAGCTCGGCGTCGAACGTCTCGGCCTCTTGCGTGGAGAGTATGTCGTCGGCGTCCGCTTTCAGCTCGGCGGCGTGCGCCCCCATGTCCACGAACCAATCGAGCACCATCTCAAGGTTGCCCACGCGGGAGGTGTTCGCGGTCTGGAACGAGAGGGGACGCCCGAGCTCCCGCATGTGCGCATACATCTCCTCGTACCCGGCCGGCATCCCGTCGGTGAGCCAGTGGGAGCGCATGCTGTTGTTCTGCAGGATGCAGCGCCAGCGGAACATCGCCCGGCAGCCGTTCATCATGTGGTTCGTGAACCAGACCCGCGTGCCGTAGGAGCCATCCCGGTTGACGTACTGCCACGGGTTGACGGTCAGGATCTGACGGGTGCGGGCCCAGACGGCGTGGGCCTCGAGGATCACGCGGTGCGCGCGCTTGTCCTTCCGCTTCGTGTAGCCGCTCGCGAGGAGGTTCGTCCGCGTCCGCTGGTCCGCGATCTGCCGGATGAAGGGCTCTGCGTAGATCGTCATCGCGCCGGAGATCGTGACCGCGCGGACGGTCGGGTTGTCGTCGAACGCCGCGGCGAGCCTCCGCTGGAGACGAGCGTAGGCGTCTAGGTACCCGGCGGTCCACCACCGCGGGACGTCGGCGGCAACCCCGTCGATCGGGTCGTAGATGCGGACGGTGCCGAACCGACGTTTCACCCAGTCCGGCGCCGAGCGTCCGGCGAAGATCCGGAGGCGGAGGACCTTGCCCTCGTCCCGGGCCCGCCTGATCACATCGCGGATCGGGCCGAAGCGGAAGACCCCGGGCTCCGGTTCGACGTCGCGCCACTCGATGATGGGGTTCCACGCGTCGATGATGGTCGGGAACAGGCGGGCGACGGTTCCCTGGGTCATGAGCCCCTTCGCGAGCCGCTTCGGCTTCGCGGCCGCCGGGCCGGGGCTGAGGGTGAGGAGGAGCACCGCGGCGAGCATCGTCGCCACGGTCCGCGCCATCCGGCCCCTCATCGAGCGTCCCGTCGCGGCCGTCCGTCGCATCTCCTGCGAGGGGTATCGGCTCGGGGTCGGGTGGAGTGGAGCCTCCGGGCGCGGTCGGCTCCTCGCTGCTCCTCGCGCGATGTTCGCGCGATCGGTTCGGGGAAGGATCGCAATCGTGGCGCACCGGGTATGCATCACGCCTCCCTAGCGCGTGCGGGGCGGACGGGCGTCGTCCGCGCGCGGTCCGGGACGGTCCTGGCTGTCTACCACCCCCCTTCGTCCGTGCGTCCTCGGTCGTCGGTCGGCGCGAGGTCGTGACCCGGGGCCGCAGGCCTGGACGCACCCACAGGTCCGCGCCGACGCTCGATCCCTCGTCGTCTCGGTACGGGTCGGCCAAGCACGCTAGCAGCACGCCCTCGCGCTGGCAAGCGTCGCGCCCGACGCGGCTCCCCCGACCGGCTGGACGTGTCCGCCGCCGGGGTAGGCCGGATGGCCTCCCCCGTGCGCGGCGTGGCCGACCGAGGATCCCCCCTCGCGCCGATGCGCTGACGCCTCGCTCCGTGCCGATGACCGTCGTCGAGGGCTAGTCACACCGAGGCATCGAGGGGGTAGCCATGTCACGATGGCGTCGTATCGCGGCCCTTGGAACGCTCGTCTGGTCCGTCGCTGGTGCGCTGCACGCTGCGAGCGGGGACGAGGGCTACGTGTTCAGCGGCACGCTCGGGGGTCGACAGGGTGCGAACCGCGTCGTGCACCGGTTCGAGGTGAGCGCTCCCGCGACCCTCACGATCACGCTGCGGCGGTCGGACCCCACGGCCGCCATGACCTTCGCGGTACGCGACCCGAGCGGAACCGTCGTGGCCCGCGGGGACGCGTCGGTGCTCGAGGCCGGGCTCGTCCACGAGACCCAGAGCGTCGGCACCTGGAGGGTCTCGCTCCGCGTGCGCAGGGAGCGCGTCACGTACGAGCTGCGGGTGGACGTCGCTCTCCGCAACCGCGCGCCGGTCGCGACGGACGACGAGGCGAGCGCCATCGCGGGGAGCCGCGTCCTGGTGCCCGTGCTGGGCAACGACCGCGATCCCGATGGCGACGGGCTCGCGATCTCGGCCGTCGACCCGGCATCGCACGGAACGGTGACCATCGACGATCCGGGCACGATCGGCTACGAGCCCGAGGCGACGTTCTCCGGCGATGACCGGTTCGGGTACACGGTCTGCGACACGGGGGTCCCGAGCCTGTGCGCGTCCGCCACGGTCCACGTGCAGGTCGCAGCTCCCTCGCCCAGCCCGAGCCCCTCGCCCAGCCCGAGCCCCTCGCCCAGCCCGAGCCCCTCGCCCGACGGCTCCGGCGAGCGGACGGCCGCGAGCATCATGCCGCTGGTGAAAGGGCTCTCCACGAGGTGGAGCTACTCGCGGGATCTCCCCGCCTACATCCAGCGCGTGAGCTGGGCGGAGCTGCAGCCCACGGCCTTCGGGCCGATCGTGCACCCGAACCCCATCGACCAGGCGATCGCACGGGGGGTGCCCTTCCGGGTCCGACTGCTGGCGGGCCGCTACGCGCCGAGCTGGGTCCTGGATCTGGGGTCGGTCACCATCGTCGACACGTTCCTCGGGGCGAACGAGACGTACGTCGTCCCGCGCTGGTGGACCAAGCGCTACGCGGACGCCTACGCGGACCTGATCACGAAGCTCGCGGCCGAGTACGACGGGCGGATCCCCGCGATCTCGATGTCGGGTCCCATGACGGTCTGCGCCGAGCCCTTCCTCCACCAGTTCACGTCGTCGGCCACCAGGGAGGCCGCGCTCGCCGCCGGCTGGTCCACGGCCGCCGAGCGGGCCGCGTTCGAGCGCATGATCGACGCGCACGCCGCCTTCCGCTCGACGAGGACCTTCATGGCAATCAACCCGGGCCAGACCTACGACCCGCTGACCGGCAAATGGAACCTCGCGGACCTGGCGTACATGCGCGCCCTGACGGACCGCTTCGTCGCGACGCTCGGGCGACGGGCCATCGTGCAGAACAACTCGCTGAACGTCACGAGGGCGACCCAGAACAAGGCCTACGTCGCCATGTACGACTACATGAAGCATCTCCGGGCCTCGGGGGTCCCGATCGCCTTCCAGACCGCCCAGACGACGCTCGTGGAGGACCTGCCGTGGGTCCTGGACTACGCGGTCGCGGCGGGGGCGCACCTCGTCGAGCTACCGGACAAGTGGGACGAGCTCGACACGCCGGAGCACCTGGCCCTGGTCGATCAGCAGCTACGGGCGAACGAGCCGTGACCCCGGGGTGAGCAGCGACCGGTAGATGGACTCGGTCGCCTCGATGGCCGCGTCCCACCGGTAGGCATCGAGGACGCGGCGCCGGAGCTCCTGAGCTCCGCGCCGCTCCTCGGGCCACGCGTCCAGGACCCGCGTGAGGGCTCGTCGAAGGTCGGCGGGATCGCCGGCCCGGAACACGCGATGGCCGGGCCCGTCGCCTCCGACCACCTCGAGGTGCGGCGGGATGTCGCTCACCACGACCGGCGTCCCGTGGGCCGCGGCCTCGAGCAACGTGAGGGGCAGGCCCTCGAGGGAGGAGGGCAGCACGAACGCCGAGGCGTTCGCGTAGAGCTCCTCGAGGAGCTCGCCGTACACGTAGCCCGGCATCAGCACGCGGGTGTCGGCGTCGGCGCGGGCCCGCAGGGAGCGGACGTAGTCGTCGGTGAAGCTCGAACCGCCCGCGATCACGAGCCGCTGGTCGGTGGGCAGGCTTCGGAAGGCCTCGAGCAGGAGGTCGGGGGCCTTCTCGGGCACGAGGCGGCCGACGAAGAGCAGGAAGTCCCCCCCGCGGAGCCCGAAGCGCTCCAGGATGCGCCGCGGCGGGCGGGAGGGGGGCTCCTCGACGCCGTTCGGCACGTACCACGTGGACCGCCGATACTGGGCCCGGTAGTGGCGCGCGAGATCCCGCGACACCACGATCGTGGCGTCGGGGACCCGGGCGCTCAGCCACTCGGCCACGCGCAGCACCGTGCGGGCCCCCGCTCCCCACTTCGCCCGCTCCGCGTCGAGCCCGTGCACCGTGAGGACGACCTTTGCGGGGCTCAGGAACCGCGGCAGGAGCGCCGGGATGCCCGGGCCGACCGCGTGGTAGTGGACGACGTCCACGCCACGGCGGACGGCGTCCGCCGTCGCGAGCGCGCTGTGCACGATCGCGTCGAGGTGCTTGCGGCTCACCGTCGGCAGGTGGAGCAGGCGCATCCCCCGGTAGGAGCGGAGGCGCTGCTGCGTGTAGTTCGTCCGGCAGTAGACGAGCACCTCGTGCCCCCGGGCGGCGAGCCGTGAGCCGAGCTCCTCCACGTGGTGCTCGATGCCGCCGAAGGTCGCCGGCACGCCCCGCTGCCCGATCATCGCGATCCGCAGCGGCCTCATCCCGACGCCTCCGAGGACGTCGTCCCGGCAGCTTCCCGGTAGAGCGCGTCGAGCCGCTCGAGGTGGAGCTCGGGGTTGAACGCCCGCTCGGCCTTCTCGCGCGCGGCCCGACCCATCGCGAAGGCGCGGCCGGGGTCGCACACGAGGTCCTCGAGGGCGTCGGCCAGGGCGGCGGCATCCTCAGCCGGGACGAGGATGCCGTCGACCCGGTCCTCGATGAGCTCGGGCAGTCCCCCGAGGCCGGTCCCCACCACGGGGAGCCCCGCGGCGAACGCCTCGAGGACCGATAGGGGCATGTTCTCGTACCAGCGCGACGGGACCGCCATGACCGCGCAGCGACGGCGCAGCGCGTCGAGCGCGTCGGGCGCGAGGTGGCCGTGGAACCGGACCCGGTCGCCCGCCCCGCGCCTCGACGCCAGCTGCTCGAGCGCGCCCCGCTCCGGCCCGTCGCCGGCGATCTCGAGCCGGAGCGCGGGGCGGCGCGCCACGGCCTCGACGAGCAGGTCGACGCCCTTCTCGTGCGAGAGGCGGCCAGCGTACAGGATCGGTCCACCGGGCGCCTCCTTCGGTCGGATCGCCGCCGCATCCACGAAGTTCGGCACCCACCGGAGACGGTCGGGATACACGCGGGCCGCCCGCATCTTCGACTCCAGGAACCGGCTGGGACAGGCGAAGCGGCGCACGGGGTCGTAGGCGCGGATGAGGCTGTGCAGGCCGAGCTCGAACCCGCTCGCCACGGAGGCGGTGAGCGACCCCCGGTTGCAGCGTCGCAGCGGCGCGTTCCAGAACCGTCGAGGCACGCACGCCTCGCAGATCCGCCCGTGGTCGAGGAAGCGGTAGGTGGGGCAGGCGAGCTTGTAGTCGTGGAGCGTCATGACGGCCGGGACCCCCGCCTCGCGGATGGGTCGCAGGATCGACGGCGAGAGCTGGTGGTAGATGTTGTGCAGATGGACGACATCGGGGCGGAACTCCTCGAGGACCGCCCGCATGCCGCGGGCCGCGGCGGGCGACCAGAGCATCCGGCCGAGCCCCCTCGCCTTGCCCCCGAGCGTCCGGGGCGGTGGATCGAAGTCCACCCGCGACGGGAACCAGCGCTCGAACCGACACGGCGGGTTCTCGGGGAACCGCATCCCGAAGAGCTCCACCTCGTCGCCCCTCCGGCGTTGGAGGAGCGCCACGTCGAGCATGTAGGCCTCGGCACCGCCGCGCCGGTACAAGAACTTGTTGACGTGCAGGATCCTCATCCGACGGCCGCGCGCTCCCCGTGGCGGGAGGCCGCCATCGCGAGCGCGGCGATGGCCACGAAGTACCACAGGATCACGAGCTGCGTGACGATGTTCGCGGCGAGGCTCTGGACGAGGATCGAGATCAGGGACGCGGTGAAGGCGACGGCCAGGCCCCGTGCGATCCCGGGGGGAGCCCGTCGGAGGGCGTCCAGGGCCTCCCGGGCCATCGTGACGATCAGCCAGAGGTAGGCGGCGGAGCCCACCGCGCCGAGCTCCACGTACACGCGGATCGGGTCGTTGTGGGGCAGCTGGGAGGCCTCTTCGCTCAGCTGGACCCCACGGAGCCCGATCCCGAAGAGCGGGTCGCGCTGGAGCTGGAGCACCTGGCGCCAGTACGCCAACCGCCACGCGAGCGAGTTGCCGGGGGCGCCGCTCGGGGTCACGGTCTCGGAGAGGTCGGCGACGCGCGTCCCCACCGACGGCACCGCCAGGGCGACGACGACGATCCCTGCGGCGAGGAGCCCGAGGACCCTTCGGTCCTGGAGCACGCCCACGATGATCAGCGCGAGGATCGTGCCGACCCAGGCACCGCGGGCATAGGTGAGCACGAGCGCGCCGCCGCACGCGACCGCGACTACCCCGAGCGCGACCTTCGGGGCGCCCCGGAGGTGGCCCCAGAGGGCCACGGCAAGGGTCAGGATGAGGCCGAGGTACGCCGCGAACGGGTTGGGGTGCTGGAACGTCCCCTCGATGCGGCTCACGCCCGCGCGGACGATGGCGCCCTCGCCCGTGAGGAGCTGGAACGCGGCGGCGAGCAGCGGGAGGACGACCGAGGCGAGCGTCGCGGCCAACAGCAGCCGGATGTTCCGCTCCGACCGCAGGAGGCGCCCGAGGACGACCACGATGACCCCGAGGGTGCCGAGCCGGACGGCCTCCGTGGCGCTCGCGAGCGGGTGGTCGGAGGCGATCGCGCTGATGAGCGCCGCCACGAACAGGACGGCGAGCGGAGCCACCAGGCGTGAGGTGGGCGAGGGCCCGTCAGCGGCTCCCTCCCGCCAGGAGCGTACGAGCCAGAGAGCGGAGAGGAGGATGAAGAGCAAGGAGACCGCGCCGGTCGTGTCGAAGCTCGAGGTCGAGAGCTTCGTGGCGTCCAGGCTCGCCCGGGCGGCGAGGAGGAGCGCCACGAACCACTCGAACCGCACGGACCCGAGGGCGGCGAGCCCGAGCGCCGCCGCCGCCCCGAAGGGCAGGAGCATCTGGCGCCGGTCGCCCGCGGCCGCGGCCAGGGCCGACAGGACGGCGGCGCCGATCACCACGGCCCCGCCGACGAGGGCGTACCGCGGCGGCGGCGAGGTCCGTTGCTCGGGGATGGTCCTCAGTGGCGAGCCTCCGGCTGCTCCGGGCACGTGCGAGCATACCGGAGCGCCGCGACC
>JBBIHW010000013.1:0-22064 GCA_037446795.1 Acidobacteriota bacterium | reverse complement strand
CGTCGGCCCTGGCGTCCCCCGCGCCGTCCTTCTTGTCCTTCTTGTCGCCGTCGGAGGAGCCCTTCGACCGGCTGTACCCGTCGGAGTACCAGCCTCCCCCTCTCAGCACGAAGGCCGCGCGGGACAGGAGCTTCTCGAGCTCGCCCGGGCAGCGCCGGCACTCGCGCAGCGGAGCGTCGCCGAACTTCTGGATCACCTCGAAGGTGTCGCCGCAGGCCTTGCACCGGTACTCGTAGATCGGCATCGGCTCACCTCCCGCCGGACGCGGCGCAACATAGGATTCGCCTCGGAACCTGTCAAGAACCGCGGGCTCGTCGGCCGGAGGTACAGTCGCCAGGATCCGTGTGTTCTCGCCGGTCCGCACCTCGGGTCACCCCGGCAAGGCGGGTCGAACCAGAAATGCTTTCCACGGACACCCGAGGCATCGTGGGCTGCGTCGCGGTGCGACCCACCGTCCCCTGGAAGGCGCCGCCGCGATCGGTGCGAGAGCGGGGCGCCCGAGCGGCACGAGCGGCAGTCCCCTCCGCTCCGGACGACCGGGCCATTGGCGACGGCGGGACCTCGACGGGCGATCGCGGCTCTCAGCGCGCGCCCGGCCGATCGCCGCGCCCCGCGGGCTCCCGCGAGGCCTTCACCGGTTCCGCTGCGGGCCGAGGCCGGTAGAAGCGGACGAGGGAGTCCGCGAGGGCCGCGGCCAGCCGCTCGCGAGCCGCGGGCGAGCGCAGCAGGCGCGCGTCCGCCTCGTGATTCAGGTTCACGAGCTCGACGAGGACTTTCGCGGGCACGGCGTTGCCCTTCAAGACCGCCGGCAGCCACGTCCGGCGGCCGCGGATCACCCGCTCTCGGATCGGCTGGTAGGGCTGGACCGGAAGACCGCGGTCCCGGAACGTATCCACGATGTCCGAGGCGAGCCGCCGCGAGAGGGCTTCCGACCGCAGCCTCTCCCGCCGGTTGAAGAACACGCGCGGCTGCTCGCGGAACTCGCGGAACTTCCGGTAGCCCGCCCCCCGTGCGCCGAAGGTTCCGTCCCGGTAGCGGGCGCCCGGCACGTAGACCATCACGCCGCTCAGGGAGGGGTGCCGGGCGTCGGCATGGAGCGAGAGGAAGACCACCCGGTCCGGGTGCAACCCCTCCTTCGTCGCACGGCGGTAGATCGAGTTGGCGAGGTACCAGCGCAGGTGGACTCCCATCCGCGTCTCCCCGCTGCCGCCGTCCGGGACGAAGGGCGGTGTCGTGAGCAGCGCGCTCTGCGGTCGCGGCTTCGCGGGGTCGGCCTCGGAGGGGGCGCATCCCTCCGTCGAGTCCCGCAGCGTCAGCCGGACGCGGGCCGAGGTCTCCCGCTCGAGCCGTCGCTTCAGCCGGCAGGCGACGTCGTACACGTGGTCGTGCTCGCGGATGCCGCCGCCCGTGGTTCCCGCATCGTGACCACCGTGTCCCGGGTCGAGGATCACCAGGACGCCCTCGAGCTCCCGCCGCGCGGGGGCGAGCGGCTCGCGGTCGAGCTCCCGCGCCAGCTCCGCCCGTTCCGCCTGCGCCTGCCGGTGCCGCGGGTCGTCTCTCGGGAGGAACTCGGGCTCGAGGAGTTCGAACGGGACCTTCACGAGGAAGCCGACGGGAATGTCCTGCACGTCGCGGATCCCGCTGCGGCGCGCCACCCGCCACGCGATCTCGTTGACGTCGTCCGGACCCGTCCGCCCGGTGAACCGGACGACGACCGCCGAGTAGAGCGCCTCGCCCGGCCTCAGGCGATAGCCCGCGTAGCGGCCCTGGTCGTCGGTTCCGTACTCGAGCGCGCCGTCCTCCGATCGCGGCCGCGCGCGGAGGGAGGGATGGAGCAGAGGCCCTGGAATGCGCACGTTCTGGCCCGGGGCGAGTTCCGGGGAGGCGAGCCCGTTGAGCGCCATCAGCTCTCGGAACCGCGCCCCGTCTCCGGTGAACCATTCCGCCACCTGCCACATCCCTTCGTCGTAGGTCGGAACCGCCCCCGCCCGCGCCACGTGGACCCAGTCCTGTCCCTCGATGCGGTCGGCAGGAAACAGGTTGACGAGGACGAGAGCGCGGTAGTCGTCGGACAGCCAGGCGAGGGGGACCCGGACCCGCCCCTCTCGGAGATCGGCTCGGGTCGGCTCGGCCCGGGAGCGCTGCTCGAGGTCGCCGGCCCTGGCCGGGCTGTCGCAGACGCGCCGGGCGACCCCGGCGTAGCCCTCGCCGGGCGAGGGCCGGACCTCGAGCTCGATCCTGCGCCCCTCCTCGAGCACGATCCGGAGATCCGAGGACAGCACGAGGGACCGGGAGTCCGGCGGGGGCGGCGCGGCGCCGCGCGCGACGAGCCCCGCCAGCAGCGCGCCCGCCACAGACGCGACCACCGATCGGCGTGCACTCCGACCGACAGCACGGCCGGGCTCGCGGGAGCGGGGAGCAGGTCCGACACACGGAGGGCCAGCGGATCCTGGGTTCCTTCGCCGAGGCGAAAGGCGAGCGCGGGCGTCGCCCGCAGCGAGGTCGCGCGTGGGCCCGGCACCGCCCTGGCTTCCGAGACGGCAACCAAGCCCTCGACCGCACTCCAGGTGCAGGAGGTCTCGAACGCGTGACGGCCGAGCGAGCCGGGCGATCGCCCGCACTCGCTTCGCTCCGATTCGTGGATCGCGTTCCGCCATCGTTGTGCGCGCCGAGACCCGCCGCTCAGAAGCTCGGTGTCAGCAGAAAGCGATACCCGCGAGGTGGATCGCCGGTCGTGACCGTCAGCGCGCTGGCGGCTCCTCGCGAGGCGACGAGCCTGCGGCGCTCGGCCAGAACGAGTGGCGAGGAACCGGCGGGCAGCCTCCCGGCGATCTCGACCTCGATCTGGACGATGTCGCCCTCGATCCTCACCGGGGTCGCGCGCAGCTCGACCGACTCCGCCTGCTCCCCGGATCCCCCGCGCCGGAAGCTGTACGTGACCGGCTCGCCGAGCAAGGTCGCGAGGTCGTCGGTCTCGACCGCGATCCCGCGGTCTCCGCGAATCGCCTCGATGTCGAGGCGAAGGCGGACGGGCCGGGCCGCCCGCACCGCGCTCCGAAGCAGCGGCCTGCGAGTCCATTCGCCCGTGAGCACGACGACCAGGCGTTCGGGCTCCCGGGCCCACACCTCGAGGAGGCTCGACCCGCCCTCGCCGAGCTCGATGTCGCGCGCCACGCCCGCCTCGGACCCGCCCGGACCGCTGAAGTGCGCCTCGACGGCGAGTCGAGCCGGCCACTGCGAAGCGGGACCGGTCAGGACCACGTCGAGCTTCACGCGGGCAGGGCGACCCGGCTCCGGCCACGCCACGTCGAGGACGGTGCTGCCTGCAGACCCCGCGCCCACCTCCAGCCGCTCGCTCGCGAGGGTGCGCGGCCCGTCCGGGCGGATCGCGAGGCATTCGACCCGCAGCAGGAGGATCGCCTCGGTACGGATCGCAGGGCCCTCGGCGCGCTCGGCCGGAGCGGAGACGGCGAGCACGGCGCCGAAGAAGGCGGCGCGAAGCAACCCGGCGGTCGCGAAACTCGAGCGGCGCCTCACCGCGCCGATTATCTCATTGTCCGTCAAGGCGTTGACAACGGGACGCCGGCCCCATACACTCGGCGCGTCCGTGAGCAGGCCCGTGGGCATGGAGTCCTCGTGAGCCGGATGCCTCGCCGAGGGCGGGTTTTCGCGGGGATCGCCGTCTTTCTCGCTGCGACGAGCGGCCTCGCGCTCCCCGCGGCGGCCTCGAGCGCGTTCAGGGGCGTCGTGCGGGACTCGATGGGGAGGGCGCTGTCCGGCGCCGAGATCCTGGTCCTGCCCGACCGGCAGGCTGCCTCGCCCGTGGTGGCCGGGGCCATGACGGACGAGGCGGGACGTTTCCTGATCGGGGGGCTCGCACCGGGCCTCTATCGCGTCGCCGCCCTCAAGCAGGGATATCTCGCCTACCTCGCTCGCGTGAACACGGTTCTCCGGAGCTCGCTCGAGGTCGTTCTCCAGCCCGCGCCACCCGTCACCGGTCCTTCTCCTCCGGGGCAGATGGCGTGGGCGCTGCGGCTGCCGGAGCGAAGTCTTCTGCGGGAGACCGATCCGTTCCTCCCGAGCGAGGCGCGCGGTGGAGCGCGGGCTCCCGCAGGGTTTCTTTCCGACCTCGTCCAGGGCCAGGTCGAGCACGTCGTCGCCCTGTCGTGGCTGCCCGGGACCGCGGCCGGCGTCGAGGGGATCCGCGGCGCCCGGACCCACATGAAGCTGCGGGGCGCCGTGGGCGAGCGCATCAGCCTGCGCCTCGAAGGAGAACGGGACAGCCTCGACGGGTCGGACACGAGCTCGCGCGGCCCGGTCGCGACCTGGGATCGCTCGCTCGTCCGCCTGGGCGCCGCGTGGCAGCCCGATGTCTCGACGAAGGTCGAGCTCGAGACATTCCTCGGCGACCGGGTGATCGGCGTTCCGGAGGGCGAGGGCCCGGCAACACCGGTCCGTTCCGAGAGAGAGCGCGCCCTGGGCGGCACGGCCCGGTGGTCGCGGGAGCTCGAGCCCGGCTCGAGGCTCGCGGTGCGCGTGGGCTATCTCGATTCTCTGCTGGAGGGGGCGGCCGGCACGGGCGCTGCTCCCCCCGGCGGGGGGCCGCAGGCGGCGAGGTCCATCGGCGCCGAGAGCTGGTACGAGGCGCTTCCCGGCCGCGCCCACCACCTCCGGATCGGAATGGGAGCGCGCGTGCTCGACGTCCCTTCGGCCGAGATCCGCCCGTCGCTCGGAGCGAGCCTCGACGCGTTGCCCGACGCGCCGGCCGGCTGGACCGTTCGCCTCAGCGCCGAGGACCACTGGGCCGTCTCCGGGCCCCTGTCCGTGATCTTCGGCATGGATCTCGACGGCTCGCCCTCCGACGGTCGCACCGCCCGGCTGCTGGTCCCGAGGCTCGGGGGCGCGGTGAGGGCGGGCCGGCTCCGCGCGCGAGGGACGGTGGAGTACGTCCTGGCCGCGGAACGGCAGGAGTGGGCCGCCCCCGGGGGCACCGTCGGTCTCGGTGCGGAGCTCGAGGCGGAGCTCGCCGCGGGCCTCAGCGCGAGCGCGCGCTACTCGAGCCGTCCGGTGGACGGTGCGCTCGAGGGGCTCGAGGGCGGGATCCCCGGGGCGCCGTACGTGTCGGACGGGCGCGCAGCGGTGCGCTCGGCCTCGGTCGGCATCTCGCGGCAGACGCGCGCGTTCACCTTCGAGCTGGGGTTGTCGCGGGGAACCGTCGAGGGCAGGGTCGCGCCGCGGCCCCCGTTCATCGCGCCGCTCGCCTCGCTCGAGGAGCGGAGTCTCGAGCACCGCAACGCGCGCATCGGGGTTCGCGTCCCGGCGACGGGTACGAACCTGACCGCGGAGTACTGGGAGATCGCATCGGGAAGCGAGCGTGACGGGACGGGGCGGGGAAGCCGCGCGGACCGATACGTGGAGCTGCTGTTCGCGCAGCAGGTGGCCCGGCTGGACGGGCGGCGGGCCTCCTGTCGGCTCCTGGTCTCGGCGCGTTCCCTCCTGGGGGAGCCCGAAGGCGCGCTCGCCGGGGCGCCGGGGGGTGCGACGTCGGGCGGGCTCAACGAGCGCATCAGCGCCGGTCTCGCCGTGGCCTTCTAGCCTCGATCGCTCGCGAGGGACCGTCGCGAGACCACCGAGATGGCCGTGCGACCGGGCGACCCGAGACCCGGGGGCTGAGGACGCCCGGAATCGCGCTCGATGTTCCATCCAAATGATTGAAAGCGAATGCGGCTCGATTCAATCCCTTGAATCCCGCCCTGCCGCAACGAAGGCGGGGATCCTGCAATCCGCGCGTCCGAACGGAGCAGCGGGCGCCGCACGCTGCGCGCCCGGTGGCGTGTCCTTTGCTCTCCACGGAAGGCGGGCTTGGAGGCGCGGGGGGGCGGTCCGGAACCCGAGAGGGACGGTTCGCGCTCGCGCCGGGCGGCGACCAGGATTCCCACGATGACGAACCTCACCTCGGGTCCGGCGAGTCTCCCGCGGCGGGGAAAGGCGGGCCGCAGGTGGGCCCTGCTGGCTCTCGGTGCCGTCGTCGCGCTGTTCGGCGCGGCCTCGTTCAGCCGCCGCATCGCAGGCCGCGAGCCCGACGCGGGGATCGTCTGGGTCCAGAGCTCGCGCGGGCCCGTCGTCCTGGAAGTGAAAAAGAGCAGCCCCGCGGATGCCGCGGGCCTCCTTCCCGGCGACCGGCTCGTCCGCGTGGGCGGCCGGGAGGTCCGCAGCGCGCTCGAGGCGGGCGACCTGCCGTGGAGGATCCCTGCGGGTGGGTCGCTTCAGCTCGACGTCGAGCGCGGGGGACGGGTGTTCGCCGTCGAGGTCGCGCCACGGTACCGGCCCGGCCGGCCGGCCCTCTACGTGTATCTCAGCCTCGTCGGCCTCGCCTTCCTCGTTTCCGGCATGTTCATCGCGCACACGTGGCCGACGGTGCGGGGTGGGGGCGTCTACGCCCTGCTCGGCGTGGCCGTGTTCGCCGAGGCCGTCCTCAGCCACACGGGCAGGGCGGACGCGCTCGACTGGACCGTGTTCGCCGCCGACGTGGCGGCGGGAGCCTTGGCTCCGGCGCTGCTGCTCCATTTCTCGATGGCGCTGTCGCGACGGGTCGCATCGCGCCGTCGGCTCGGCCTCTTCCTGGCGTACGCGCCTGCGGTCCTGCTGATCCTCTATGCGGTCTGGGCCGTGCTCCTGCGCGGCGTCTACCGGCTGGCTGACCCGGTCCGCGGCATCGAGCGGACGGACCGCCTCGAGGTCCTCTTTCTCGCAGCGGCCGCGATGGCGTCCGTCGTGCTCCTCGCCCGCGCTTCCCTCAGGACGCCATCGAGTCTCCACCGGAGCCAGGCCCGCTGGATGCTCTGGGGGCTCGGCGTCGGCCTCGGGCCGTTCGTCCTCCTCTACGGCCTGCCCTGGGCGGCCGGGGGGGAGCCCGCGCCGTGGGCGGATCTCTCGGCGCTGCCGATCCTCTGCGTTCCCGCCGCTTTCACCGCGGCCCTGGCCCGCTATCGGCTCCACGACCTCGATCTCGTCCTGCGGCGCGGGGTCGCCGGCGCGGTCCTCGCGTTCTTCACCATCGGCTTCTACGCGGGGTCGCTCGAGCTGCTGCGCAGGGTCGTCGAGGACCTGGCCCTTCCCGACAGCGTTCTGGGGTTCCTCGCGGCGCTGGCGACGGCGGTCGCCTATCCGCGGCTTCGCGGCCTGGTGCGCGCCGGCGTGGACCGCGCGTTCTATCGCGCGCGCTACAGCTACCGGTCCACGCTGCTCGACTGGGGGCGGCAGCTGAACGCCGAGCTCGACCTGCCGACGTTGCTCGAGCGTCTCGAGGGCCGCGTGCGCGAGACCCTCGGTGTCGGCGAGGCGCGGGTCCTCCTCCGGCGGCGGGACCGACTGTTCGTCACCGCGGGAAGCGATCCCGCACCGATCGTGGCGGAGCTTCCGGCCGAGCTCGTCGAGGCGGCGAGCCGCGAGCCCTGCGTCGTCGTGCGGGACGGTGCCATCGCCACGCTGCCGCGGGCCCGGTACCTGTTCGGGATGAAGGTGAAGGGCCGTCTGTGCGCCCTGCTCGCCATCTCGGAGCGCGAGGAGGGGGAGGAGCCGCTCTCGAGCGAGGACCGCGCCCTGCTGGCGACCCTCTCGGCGCACGCGGCAACGGCCATCGAGGCCGCGCGGCTCGTTCGGGAGGTGCGGGAGCACGCGGACCAGGTCGAGCGGCTGAAGGCGCGGCAGGAGCGGATCCTGGAGTCCAGCAGCGTCGGCCTGCTGCTGCTCGACCCCGACCGGCGCATCCTCGCCATGAACCGGACGCTTGAGTCCATCTACGGCGTCGGGCGCGAGGAGGCGATCGGTCGCGGTCTCGGCGAGGTGTTCCCCCTCCAGACCGTGCGGGTCATCGAGCGGGAGCTCGTCGCGGCGGCGGGCGGAAAGGAGGCGCGGGTCTACCGGCACACGCTCGTGGACCGCCGCGGCCGGAGGATCATCGTGAACCTCTCGATCTCCCGCGCCAGCGGGGAGCACGGGGGAGACGGGGCCCGGGTCGTGACCTTCGACGACATCACGGAGCGCGTCAAGCTCGAGGAGCAGCTGCTGCGGCAGGAGCGTCTGGCGGCCCTGGGGTTGCTCGCCGCGGGCGTGGCGCACGAGGTGAACACCCCCCTCACCGGGATCCTCGGGTACACCCAGATGCTGCTCGAGGACCTGCCGGGTGAGGATCCGCGGCGGGAGACCCTGGAGAAGATCCAGACCCAGAGCCTGCGAGCCTCCAACATCGCCAACACCCTGCTGAACCTCGCCCGTCCGGACCACGGCGCCTTCGAGGAGGTCTTCCTGAACGAGACGGTGCAGGAGGCGCTGCGTCTGTTCGAGCCGCAGATCCGCGGGCGGGGCATCCGGCTCGACGCCCGGCTCGACCCCGAGCTGCCCCCGGTGCGCGGGCACAGCGGGAAGCTGCAGCAGGTCCTCCTGAACCTCCTGCTCAATGCGCGGGACGCGGTGGGCGAGGGAGGCCGGATCCAGGTCGCCACCTACGCGAGGTCGGGCCGCGCGGTGCTCGAGGTCACCGACGACGGCGTCGGGATCGCCGAGGAGGACCTGCCCCGCATCTTCGACCCGTTCTTCACCACGAAGGGGCGGGGGCGGGGCACCGGTCTCGGGCTGAGCATCAGCTACGGGATCGTGCGCGAGCACGAGGGCGAGATCCAGGTGGACAGCAGCCCGGGCGAGTTCACCCGGTTCAGGGTCGAGCTGCCGGTCGCCCGCAGGCTCGAGGCGGCATCGGGCCGGCCTTCCTGACCGGGCGGCGCGACCCGGGCGGGTCGGGGAGCCCCGCGCCCGCGCTGCTAGAATCCCGGGGCGATGCTTCGCGGCCGCGGTGACGAGCCCCGAGGGCGCATCCTCGTCGTGGACGACGAGCCGGTGGTGGCCGAGGTGCTCCTCGGCCTGCTCGGGCGCGAGGGCTACCGGGTGCAGGTGGCCGCCGACGCCGCCACGGGCAGGGCGTTGCTCGAGGGCGAGGACTGGGACGCCGTGCTGCTGGACGTGATGTTGCCCGACGCCGACGGCCTTCACGTCCTGCGGTGGCTGCGGGAGCGCGCGCCGGACCTCGCGGTGGTGATGATCACGGCGTTCGGCACGGTGGAGAACGCCGTGGCCGCCATGAAGGCGGGCGCCTTCCACTACCTCACCAAGCCGTTCCACAACGACGAGGTCCGCCTGCTCGTAGCCCAGGCGGTCCAGACGACCCGGCTTCGCCGGGAGAACAGGGACCTGCGGCGGGCCCTCGAGCAGCGCGCCCGCTTCGAGCGCATCGTCGGCAGGTCGAGGGCCATGCAGGAGGTCTACCGGCTCATCGAACAGGTGGCGCCGAGCCGCTCGACGGTCCTCGTCCAGGGCGAGAGCGGGACTGGCAAGGAGCTGGTGGCCCAGGCGATCCATCGCCGCAGCCCGCGCGCCGACAAGCCGTTCGTCGTCGTCGCGAGCAACTCCGTTCCCACGGACCTCCTCGAGGACAACCTGTTCGGCCACGTTCGCGGGGCCTTCACGGGGGCGGTGAGCGCCAAGCAGGGGCTGCTCGAGGTCGCCCACGGAGGCACGGTCTTTTTCGACGAGATCAGCACCGTTTCCCTGGAGGTCCAGGCGAAGCTGCTGCGGGTGATCCAGGAGAAGCAGTTCCTGCCGCTCGGCGCGGTGGAGAGTCGCACGGTGGACGTGCGCATCCTGGCCGCGACCAACGAGGACCTGAAGCGCCTCGTCGAGCAGGGTCGCTTCCGGGAAGACCTCTACTACCGCCTGAACGTGATCACGGTGACGCTGCCGCCGCTGCGGCAGCGCGTCGAGGACGTTCCCCTGCTGGTGGAGCACTTCCTCGAGCGGTACAACGCCGAGAACGGGAAGGCCGTCCGGAGGGTGGCCCCCGACGTGATGGATCGCTTCCTCTCCTACTCGTGGCCCGGCAACGTACGGGAGCTGGAGAACGTCGTGGAACGCGGGGTCGTGCTCTCGCGCGGAGACGAGATCACGCTCGACCTTCTCCCCCGCGACCTCCTGGAGCGGGTGAGCCTACCCGAGGCGGCCGGCCTGCCGGACGGGCTGACGTTCTACGACGCCGTGGCCCGCTACGAGCGACAGCTCATCGAGACGGCTCTCCGCCGCTCGGGCGGCGTGCAGAAGCAGGCGGCCGAGATGCTCGGGCTCAAGCCCACGACGCTGAACGAGAAGATCAAGCGGCTCGGGATCGTCGTTCCCTCGTAGCCCGCATCCGGCGCCGGGGGGGCGTGGCCTGCGGCCCGGCGGGCCGCGTATCCGGATCGCCGCCCGCGCCCACGCGGCCATGTCCGGGATGGCCGACCGGTGCGGTCCGGCGCTCCGTCGTCCGCGAGTCGGCCCGGTGGGAGGCCGGCCAGGGCCGGCTGCGGAGGGCGGGGCGACGCTGCTGCAAGGGAGCAGCGGCAGGGGGCCCCGTCCCGGGCCGAACGGCGACTCTCGACCCATACTACGAAGGGAACGGTTGCCGCCGGAGACGGAGGACCGTCCGGTTGACGGTAGGTGTCCGGACGGTCATACTTCCGCCTTTGGAGGAGCGCTTTCGAGCAGCCGAGCCGCCCGAAAGCCAGCGGGCACCGGTGGGACCGAGGATCTCCGACGGCGGGTGGCCCGGCAGGCAGGTCGGGCTTCGCAGGAGGGGGCAATCATGAAGACGATCAGGATCGCGCTCGCTGTCGTCCTGGCGATGACGGCCTCGGGCGTGTGGGCGCAGGTGTCGACCGGAGGTCTCACCGTCCGTGTCCTCGACGCCTCGGACAAGAGCCCCATGCCAGGCGCTCAGGTCACGCTCTCGAACGACATCCGGGCGATCGCGCCGACGACCGCCGTGACCGACGGTCAGGGGGAGGCGCACTTCCCGATCCTGCCCCCCAAAGGCATGTACACCATCGAGGTGTTCTTCTCCGGGTACCACCGCGTCCGGCTGCCGAACGTCCGGGTGAAACCCGGAGAAAACCAGCTTTTTCCGGTCCAGCTGACGCCCGAGCGGACGGAGGTCGTCGAGGTCGTCGGCGAGAGGCCGCCGACCGTCGAGCTGGAGAAGACGACCGCCTCCACCAGGTTCAGCGACGAGTTCCTGCAGGACCTTCCCGTCGAAGGTCGCTTCTACCAGCAGATGCTCACCTTCGCCCCCGGCGTCCAGGACGCCGACGGCGACGGCAACCCCAACGTGCACGGCGCCCGGGAGCGGGACTTCAAGGCGACCGTGAGCGGCGTGAGCAACCAGGACCCGCTCACCGGGCTGTCCATGGGGCTGGTGAACATGGACTCGATCGAGGAGATCGAGGTCGTCACGGCCGGCGCCGGCGCCGAGTACGCCCGCGCCCAGGGCGGCTTCGCCAACATCATTCAGAAGCAGGGCTCGAACGACTTCGAGGGGGTGGCGACGCTGCTCTACCGTTCCGACAAGCTGGACGGCAACGGGGCGCTGAACATCCCGGACAGCCAGCTCCCCGACTTCTCCTGGCTCCAGCCCTCGGCGCAGGTGTCCGGCCCGATCGTGAAGGACAGGCTCTGGTACCGCCTCTCCCACGAGTACATCGCGAACGACCAGCCCACGGGGATCGTGGGCGGGGTCGCGGTCAGCGAGGAGCGTCAGCAGATCCACGACGACCTGATCACGTGGCAGGCCTCTGCCCGGAACAAGCTGGGCATCCAGTACCGGTACGACCCGTACGAGATCACGAACGTCGGCGTGAGCTCGGCCCGGCCGCCCTCCGCCTCGCCGACGATCGAGTACGGGGGGCCGACCTACAGCGTCACCTGGGACGCTCCGTACTCGCCCAAGCTCTACGTGCAGAGCCAGGTGGCCTACCAGGACTACGAGCTGAAGATCCTGCCTCCGACCGAAGGCGAGAAGAACGACTGCGTGACGGGGATTCCCGTCCTCGAGGAAGCTCTCTGCTTCAACGCCCGGCTGGGGGTCTTCAGCGGCTCGTACAATCAGGAGTGGCGCGACCGGCGGCAGCGGTTCACGGCACGCAACTCGGGCACGTTCTACGCGGGCAGGTTCTTGGGGATGACCCACACGATCCGGTTCGGCTTCAACGTGGAGAACGAGCGCTATTTCCGGTCGCTCGACCTGCGCCCGAGCGCGACGTTTTTCGTCTTCAGCCGGACCAACGACAGAGTCGGTGGAGACGCGAGCGAGGTCGAGCAGGTCGGGCTCCTGTTCGCGAGCTTCCCGATCCCGGCGCAGAGCCGGATGCGGTCGGTGGGGACGACCTGGGGGCTGTACGCCGAGGACGAGGTGAAGCCGCGGTCGAACCTCACCATCAAGGTCGGGGCCCGCGTGGACCGGGAGCAGATCGCCTCCGACGGCTGGATCCCCTTCGATCCGGAGGGGGAGCTGAACCACTTCCTGACGAATCGGTGCCTCGAGCCCACGGCGGAATGCTCCAATCACAACTTCCTTCTCATGCGGGAGACGTTCTCCGCCTTCGAGGGTCTCGAGGGAGAGGGCGGGATCACCTCGGAGCTCGAGAGCACCTTCGGCCTGTCGGTGGACCTCGATCCCGCCGCGGCGTGGACCACGGGCTGGCTCCGGACGCGCCGGAAGGGGAACATCAGCATCTCGAACACCAACTTCGCTCCGCGACTCGCCGTCTCCTGGGATCCCTGGAACGACGGGAAGACCAAGTTCTCGGCGACCGCCGGCCGCTACTACGACAAGCTCTTCCTCGCGATTCCGACTCTCGAGATCGAGCCCCTGCGCGTCAGCGTCGTCTTCGACGCCAAGCAGGGCGCTGGGGATCGGTGGGAGGCGCTGCCGCGGTCGGATCCCATCAACCCCGGGTCGCTGATCACCATCGTGGACCGGAACCTGCGCACGCCCTACAACGACGAGTTCCAGCTGGCGTTCGAGCGCGAGCTGCCGCTGCCGGAGACGGCGATCACGGTCCGCTACATCCGGCGCAACTACAAGGACCAGCTCCAGGACACCGACATCAACCACATTCCAGGGGATTTCGGCACGTGCCTGCTGCAGAGGAACGTGGGGGCCCCCTACTTCGCCCTGACCCCGGGTCCAGGGCAGACCTTGACCGACCCGTTCACCGGCGAGACGTACGTGGATACAGATCCCGGAAACGGGGACGGGCGCCTCGACGATTGCTCCGGGAAGCTGCAGGCGCTCGAAGGCTCCGCGGTCGGCCTCACGGGCCGGAAGGCGATTCTCGTGCGGCCCGACGGCATCCCCGATCTCTACGTGCAGAACCCCGCGTGGGGCGACGTCTTTCTCGTCGGCAACTTCAACACCGCGAAGTACACGGGCATCGAGCTCGTCCTGGACCGGCGGCAGTACAAGAACTGGCAGCTCCAGGGCTCCTACACGTACTCGCGAGCGCTCGGGGACGCGGAGGACTACCGCCTGCAAGTGGGCGACGACCGCAGCACGCTGGAGGACGAGCGCGGATACCTGTCCTACGATCAGCGCCATGTCGTGAAGGTCAACGCCACCACCCAGACCCCCTGGGGCTTCCGGCTCGGCGGCGCCGTCACATGGCAGACCGGCCTGCCGTTCTCGATCCAGCGGCTCGACCCGTCCTTCAACCAGATTCCGCCGTTCTTCAACTTCGGCACGCCGGACCAGCAGATCCGGACCCGGTACCCGACCGGCCGGCGCAACGATCAGCGCAACCAGGCATACTGGAACTTCGACGTGCGCTTCGCGAAGGAGATCAACCTGCCGGGCGGGAAGAACCTGCAGCTGACGGCCGAGGTCTTCAATCTCCTCAACGACGGCACGTTGATCATCTACAACCCGTTCATCGGCTACGGACGCCAGATCAACGGCCGCAACGAGGCGACCCAGAGGTTCGGGCGCCGGTTCCAGGTGGGCTTCCGGCTGGCGTTCTGAAGCGCAGCAACCCGAGCGCCGCCGACCTCGAGAGGCCGTCCCCCAAGGGGCGGCCTCTCGAGCTTTCGGGAGCTATCCTTTCGTATCCTCGGGAGCTGACTCGTGCGCGCTGGGCGCTTCGGGGCCCTCGTCCTTCTCGGCCTCTGCTTCGCCGGGGTGGAATCGCGCCTTTCGGCCGATGAGGGTGCGGCTGCCGTGCCGGACCGGACCTGGCGGAACGGGCCGGTGCGTTACCTGCTGACCCGGGAAGATTACCTGCGCTACGGCAAGCTCAAGACGGCCGAGGCACGGGCCGCTTTCGCGGAACGTTTCTGGAGACGCTGGGATCCCGATCCCGCGACCCCTGCCAACGAGTTCCGCGAGCGATTCCAGCAGCGCGTCGCGGAGGCCAATCGCCGATTCGCGTTCTCTCCCGTGCAGGGTTGGCGGACGGACCGGGGACGGGTCTTCATCCTGATGGGCGAGCCGGACTCCGTGTTGCACCTCGGGGGCGACCCGAACAGTCTCGGACGGGAGGTCTGGGTGTACAGCAGGCTCCCCGGCCGCTCCGGCCGCCCCCTCGAGATCACGTTCTACCGCGGCCGGGATGGCGCCTTCAGACTCGACCCGGTCCGGGAGGACTCCGGCTCCGGCCTCGATCGAGACCCTCCGCTTCCGCGCGAGGTCGCCTACGGGCTGAGGCCCTACCGCCGCAACCCGCTGCCGCGGTTGCGGTTCGCGGAGCCCGTGTTCGAGGCGCTCCGATGGCCGGCGTCCGCGCCCGCGGAGCGAAAGCCTCCGGGTCCTCCCGCTCGCGCGGCCCGCGCCCCTTCGGGCACGGCTCCGAAGGGACCCCTGCGCCCCTCCTCCTGGTTCTTCCAGGCCGCCGACGGCAGCGTCCTCGCCCTCATCGCGCTCGAGGTCGAGGTGGGGGCGGCCGACGGTCTGCTGGACGAGGCCGGCCCGGGCCCGACCCCCGGCTCCCTCATGGTCGTGGTCGAGGCCGAGGAGGCCGTGGAGGAGGACGAGCACTGGAAGCGGCCGACCTCGAGGGTCGCCGAGCTGCATCCGGTGCCGGAAGCCTCGAGCGACGGCCGCCTCGTGTTCTGCGGGAAGGTCTACCTCGAGCCCGACACCTCGTACGAGATCCGCTACCTGGTGGCGGGACGCAACGGCGCCGGCTTCCTGCTGCGAAGCACCTCGCTCGATGTCCCCCTGCTGGGCACGGGCGAGCTCGCGGCCAGCTCGGTCGTGGCCGCCGAGCGATTCGGCCCGGCCCGCTTCGCCGAGGGCTCCCTGTTCGCGATCGGCTCCGAGGAGGTGGTGCCGAGGATCGGCGCGACCTATCACCGTGGAGAGCCGCTGCGGATCTACCTGCAGGTGTACGGCGCGACCCTCTCGCCGGAAACGGGCCGGCCGCGGCTCGATCTCGTGTACCGGTTCGAGCGGCGGGCGGCGCGGGGGTTCCGCCGGCAGGGGTCCCCTCTGTCCGTTCGCGGCGCGTCGGGCCAGTCGCTGGGGCTCGCGCTTCCGATCGGTGACTGGCCCGACGGGGCCTACCGCGTGACCGTCGAGGTCTGGGATCGCCTCAGCGGGCAGCGGACATCGGCCGAGGGCGAGTTCTCGATCCTGCCGTGAGGACCCCGCCGACCGGCGGTGTAGAATCCGCGGTCGCCCCGCGCGATGGCGGGCAGCGGGCCGGAGAGCGATGCTCCTGTACAACACCCTGACGCGCCGGGTCGAAGCGCTCGAGCCGATGGAGCCGGGGCACGTGCGGATGTACACGTGCGGGCCGACGGTCTACGATTTCGCCCACGCGGGCAACTTCCGCACGTACGTCTGGGAAGACCTGCTGCGCCGCACGCTCGAAGCCCTGGGCCACCGCGTCACCCAGGTCATGAACATCACCGACGTGGAGGACAAGATCATCGCGCGAATGGGGGAGACCGGCCGCAGCCTCGAGGAGGTCACCGCCCCGTACATCCAGGCCTTTTTCGAGGACATCGAGGCGCTGAGGATCGAGCGGGCGGAACACTATCCCAGGGCGACCGAGCACGTGGCCGAGATGATCGCCCTGGCCCGCCGTCTCGAGGAGAGGGGCCACACCTACGCGAGCCAGGGCTCCTTGTACTTCCGCGTCGGCTCGTTTCCCCCGTACGGGAGGCTGTCCGGACTCGACCGGCGGGAGATCCGCGTCGGCGCCCGCGTGGACAGCGACGAGTACGACAAGGCGGACGCGCGCGACTTCGTGCTCTGGAAGGCCCACCGGCCGGGCGAGCCCCGATGGGAGTCGCCCTGGGGGCCGGGACGCCCCGGCTGGCACCTCGAGTGCTCCGCGATGAGCATGAAGTACCTGGGCGAGAGCTTCGACCTCCACACCGGAGGGGTGGACAACATCTTCCCGCACCACGAGAACGAGATCGCCCAGAGCGAGGGGGCGACGGGCCGACCCTTCGTCCGCCACTGGGCGCACGCCGCCCACTTGGTGGTCGAGGGCGAGAAGATGGCGAAGTCCAAGGGGAACTTCTACACGCTGCGGGATCTGCTCGCACGGGGATACGATCCGCGCGCGATCCGCTTCCTGCTTCTGTCCACCCATTACCGGAGCCCCCTCAACTTCACGTTCCGCGCCCTCGCGCAGGCCCACTCGGAGGTCGCGCGCCTGGACGACCTGCTCGACCGGCTCGCGAGGGAGCCGGCGCCGGCGGGCCGCGACGAGCGGTTCGACGCCGCGGCCCGCGAAGCGTGCGGCCGGTTCTTCGACTGCCTGGCCGACGACCTGAACGTCTCCGGGGCGCTCGGCTCCCTGTTCCGGCTCGTCCGCGAGACGCACGCCGCGCTCGACCGCGGCGGGGTGCCCGAGGACAGCCGGCGGGCCCTGGGGGAAGCGCTCGCCCGCATGGATGGCGTCCTCGCGGTTCTCGACCGCCAGCAGAGGCCGCTCGACCCCGAGGCCGCGCGTCTCGTGGAGGAACGCGAGCGGGCGCGCCGCGCGCGGGACTTCGCCGCCGCCGACCGGATCCGCGCCGAGCTCGCCTCCCGCGGCATCGCCGTCGAGGACACCCCGCAGGGCCCTCGCGTGAAGCGTCTGCCGGTCCCTTCCTCGAAGCGGTGACCCGCGGGGCGAGCCCCCCCGCCCCGGTGGGTCGAGGACCGCGGATGTTCCGGGATCCGAAGCAGCGGCTGGGCGCTGCTGGCGAGGCGGCGGCCGAGCGGGCGCTCGTCCGCGCGGGGCTACGCGTTCTCGAGCGGCGCTTTCAGACGCGCGAGGGAGAGGTGGACATCGTCGCGCTCGACGGCGACGTGGTCGTGTTCGTCGAGGTCAAGACGCGCTCGGGCGGGGCGATCGCGCCCCCGGCCGAGTCGGTCACGGCCGGAAAGCGTCGAAGGCTCGCCCGCGCCGCGCTCGCGTGGCTCGCGCGACGGGACTGGCTCGAGCGCCGGTGCCGATTCGACGTCGTCGAGGTGGTCTCCCGGGGCCCGAGCTCCGTGGATGTGCGCCACCTTCGCGATGCCTTTCGGCTGTGAGGAGGCCGGGGAGGCGGCGAGGCGGTTGACGGCCGCGGTCGGGCGAGGTAAGTTTCGGTTCTCGCCGGGGCGGCGGGTCCCGGTGTTCGCGGGAATAGCTCAGTTGGTAGAGCACGACCTTGCCAAGGTCGGGGTCGCGGGTTCGAGTCCCGTTTCCCGCTCCAGATCCGATTTTCTCCGGGCGGGGCGTCGGGCGGCGAGCTGCGCCCTCGCTGGAGCGCTCCTGGCGCAGCTGGCGGCGATGCCTCCTGCGGCGGCGCAGGGGCGGCGGACGCTCGGCGAGAGGTCGCGGTCCCGTCCCGCCCTGGCACCGGGCGACCCTGCACCGGCGCTCCTGGGGGCCGATTCCTCGGGCGTGACGGTCTCGCTGGACTGGCGCACCCACTCGCTGACCCTCATCAGCTTCTGGACTCCGACCTGCGTGCCCTGTCGCCGCGTGATGGCGGCCTTCCAGTCCCTTTACGACGAGCGGTCGGCGGAGGGTCTCGCCGTCTACGGCCTCGTCGCGGGACGCGATCTCGCGCCGATGGACGAGGCGCGAGAGCAGCTCGGCATTCGCTATCCACTCCTGTCCGTCGGCCGGGACGTGCTGGTGCGCTGGGGAGCGGGCACGATCGTCCCCGTCACCTATCTCGTGAGCCGCGAGGGGCGGATCGTCCGCCGCTATCCCGGCGTCTCCGACGCGCAGCTCGAGGCGCTCGCCGCGGACGTGGGCGCCGCGCTCGCCGGCCGGCCGCTGGGGCCGCTCCTGGACAGCGCCGAGCCGCCCACCGTCGAGACGCCCTAGCTAGACCCCTCCTCACGGAACCGCGTCTGACGGCTCGGCGGCTCGCACGAGAAAGACCTCGGAGAGGTCCCTCGCGTAGACGAGCCTCCGGCCCTTCGGGCAGATGACCCCGTTCCCGGCCACCGTCGCGAGGATGTCCGGCACGTTTCGATCCCGGTAGGCCTCGGCGACGCTCGCGGCCTCGCCCAGGTCGCCGGCGAGTTCCAGCGAGACGTGCGTCGAGTGGGGCGTCCCGCACTGCGGACACAGGATCTGCACCTCGTACCGCGGCATGCCTGCGGCTCCAGCCCCCTCGCGCCTCGGAGTCGGGGACCCGAGAAGTGCCCCTGCTCCCGCCTGGCACTACACGAGCCGCTCCCTGATCTTCGCCAGAACGAGCTTGGGGTCGAACGGCTTGTAGAGCATCTCGTCGGCCATGGAAAAGGTCAGCATCGCCGCTTCGCGTTCGGGATCCTCGTCCAGGCGCCTCGCGGTGAGCAGAATCACCACCGGCGGGCGGCGGCCCGTGGCGGCCCGGTACATGGTCTTGATCGCGCGCGACACCCGGTAGCCGTTCTCCTTGGGCATCATCACGTCGAGGATCACGGCGTCGGGTTCGAACGAGCCGGCCTTCCTCAGCCCCTCCATGCCGTCGAACGCGCTCTCGACGACGAAGTCGTTCGCCTCGAGGATTCGGCGCAGGATCGCGTTCAGCGTCCTGTCATCGTCCACGACCAGGATCTTCTTCTTCGGGTTCATCCCCTTCCTCCGCCTTCCGGCGCACGGCGCGGGAATGGAGCGGGGGAAGACCCTCCGGTCGGATGCGACGCGTCAGGCTCCTCGGCACCTCCGAGTCCTCCGTAGCAGCCTAACGCTTCGGGCCCTCCCCCGCACACGGCGATGCCCTGCTCGGCCGCGACTGGGATTCGAAGCGGGGAAGGACGTCCGGCGAAGCCGGCCGACTCCGGGCGCGGTCGCACGGCACAAGCGCTCGCAGCGGCCACCGCCGCCCCGCTCGCGCCGGCACTTCCCACTCGCCGCAGCTCTCGCTACGGCGCACCCTGGGGCATAGTGGACACCGGGCGGTTCCTCGCTGTCAAGGGCCCTGCCGAGCCCCTGCCGAGCCAGCGGGCTCCTCGTTCTCCATGGCTTGCGCAGGAGGGGCGGGCGCCCGCTCGCATCGCAAGCGGCCATGGCCGCCGGCTCTGCCGGCCGTCAGAGCCGCGCCCGGTCGGGACCCGGCAGGCAGCCTTCCGGCCGCCCTTCCGCGCGTCGGTCGGTCCCCTATCCCCGCTGCTCGATCGGGACGTAGGATCGCTTCGCCGCGCCGGTGTAAACCTGCCGCGGCCGGCCGATGCGGAACGCGGGATCGCGGCGCATCTCGAGCCACTGGGCGATCCAGCCCGCCAGCCGCCCCATGGTGAACATGACCGTGAACATGTTCACCGGGATGCCGATGGCCTGGTAGATGACCCCCGAGTAGAAGTCCACGTTCGGGTAGAGCTTGCGGCTGACGAAGTAGTCGTCCGACAGGGCCAGCTCCTCGAGGCGCGTGGCGATCTCCAGGAGGCGGCTCGACCGGCCGAGCCGCGCGATCACGTCGGCGCACGTGCGGGTCAGGATAACCGCCCGCCGGTCGGAGCACCGGTATACGCGCGGGCCCCAGGCCCTCAGGTCGTAGCTCCTGTAGACGCGGTGGCCGAAGCCCATCAGGCGCGTGGTGTCGTTCCTGTCCTTCGCCCTCCGGAGGAACTCCTCCGCGCTCCCTTCCTCCGCGGCGATCCTCTCCAGCATCTCGATGACCTTCTGGTTGGCACCCCCGTGCAGGGGGCCCCAGAGGGCTCCGATGCCCGCCGAGATGCTGGCGAAGAGGTTCGCCCGGGAGCTGCCCACGAGCCGCACGGTGCTCGTCGAGCAGTTCTGCTCGTGGTCCGCGTGCAGGATCAGGAGAAGGTCGAGCGCCCGGGCGACGACCGGGTCCACGACGTACTCCTCGCAGGGCGTGGCGAACATCATGTGGAGGAAGTTGGAGACGTAGTCCAGGTCGTTCCGCGGGTAGATGAAGGGCTGCCCGATCGAGTGCTTGTAGGAGTAAGCGGCGATCGTGGGCATCTTGGCCAGGAGCCGGACGATGGTCTCGCGGATCCGGGTGTCGGTCTCCGGCTCCTGGTAGAAGGTCGCGAGCGCGCCCACGGCCGCGGCGCACACAGGCATGGGGTGCGCGTCCTTCGGCATCGCGTCGAAGAACCGGCGGAAGTCCTCGTGGAGCATGGTGTGGTGGGTGACCTCGTGGAGCAGGCCCGCCAGCTGCTCCGAGGTCGGCAGCTCGCCGTGGATCAGCAGCCACGCCACCTCGAGGTACGTGCTCTTCTCCGCCAGCTCCTCGATGGGATAGCCGCGGTAGCGGAGGACGCCCTTCTCGCCGTCAATGAACGTGATGGCGCTGGCGCAGGAGCCCGTGTTGGCGTATCCGGGATCGAAGGTGATGAGGCCGGTGGAGGAGCGCAGCTTGCCGATGTCGATCGCGACCTCTCCCTCGGTTCCTCGCAGAAGGGGCAACTGCACCGTCCTGCCGTCCACCACCAGCTCCACGCTGTCCTGCGCGCGGCCCGCGCCCACCGGGGTAGCCATGGCATCCTCCTTCTCTTCCCATCCTCCTCGCTCCGCCGACCGCCGGTCGCGACCTCGAGGGGGGATCGCCATCACTCTAGATCATGGAGCCCGGGTTCGCCGCGCCCCCGACGCCGGTTCGGTCCGGAAGGTCGGTCACGGCCTCGGCCCGAGCTCGGCCCGGCTCCGATCGCGAGGCCGACTCGCCGGCCCCGGCCGATCCTCCGCTGCCCCCGCCCCGCCGGCCCGGGACGGCGCGTCGGCGGCGAGCTCGCTGCAAGGTCCCGATCCTGTCCTGCCCGCCGCGCCCGGCCGCGATATCATCGGCACCCTTCCGGCCGCAGGACGCCTCCGCGGAGAGGGACCGGACCATGCTCATCGGGGTGCCCAAGGAGAGCCTCCGCCACGAGCACCGCGTCGCCCTCACGCCGTTCGGGGTTTCGCGCCTGCGAGCGCTCGGCTGCGAGGTGCTGGTGGAGCACGGGGCCGGCCGGGACAGCCACTTCGACGACCGGGACTTTTCCGCGGCCGGCGCCGCGACCGTCTACGGGCCGGAGGAGATCTTCGGCCGCTCGGAGCTGGTGTCCAAGGTCGGGACCGTGTCGGCCGAGGAGGCGGCGATGGTGCGGCCGGGCGCCACGCTCTGCGGATTCATGCACGCGCCCCTCATGCCCCGCGCCACGCTCGAGGCTCTCGCCGAACGGCGAGTGACGGTCGTGGGCTGGGAAGCGGTCGAGGAGCCGGACGGGTCGCACCCGGTCCGCCGCGCCATGTCCGAGCTGGCGGGCGAGATGGCGATCCACTGGGCCGCCCACCTCCTCCAGTACGAAAACGGCGGCCGCGGCATCGTGCTGGGAGGGGTCCCGGGGATCGCTCCGGCCACCGTCGTCATCCTGGGCGCAGGAATCGTGGGGGTTTCGGCCGCGCGGGCGGCGCTGGCGCTGCGCGCGCACGTGATCCTCATGGACGCGGACCTCCGCAAGCTCCGGAGCGCGCTCGAGCACGGCTGCGAGCACGCGGTCACGGCCCTGGCCTCCCCTCGGAACCTGGGGCGTTACGTCCCGATCGCGGACGCGCTGGTCGGCGCGGTGGCCACGCCCGCGGGGAGGACGCCGTTCCTGGTGACCGAGGCGATGGTCCGGACCATGAAGCCGGGCTCGGTCGTTCTCGACCTGGCCATTGACCAGGGAGGATGCGTCGAGACGAGTCGTCCGACGACCCTCGACGCGCCCACGTTCCGGCTTCACGGCGTGACCCACTTCTGCGTGCCGAACGTGCCGGCCGACGTGCCGCGCACGGCGT
>JBBIHW010000012.1:7512-22977 GCA_037446795.1 Acidobacteriota bacterium | reverse complement strand
CCGGCCGGCCCGCAGGGGCCGGGCGCGGTCCTCGCCGGAAGGGCCGAGCGGTCGTACCAGAGCGCCCAGCCGTGGGCGGCGAACAGCCGCTGCGTTCCGCGATCGAGGCAGAGCTCGGTCTGCACGCGGCGCTCGATCTCGGCCGCGAGGTCCCGAGGCGTTCCGTCCCGCGCCGATGCCTCCGGCAGGAAGCCGTGATCCGCCGACAGCGCGAGCAGGACTCGCCGCGAGGGCAGGACCCGGTCGAGACCGCGGATCAGGCGGGCCAGCTCGCGGTCGAGCCTCAGGACGGCGTCATCGGCCTGCGGGGAGAGAATGCCGTACCGGTGGAATACCGTGTCGGTCTCCGAGTACGCGAGGCAGAGGAGGTCGGGCGCGTCGTCGCGCCCCAGGCCGATCTTGCTGCTCTCGAGCAGATCGAGCGCGAGGTCGGTGGCGAGTTCGTTCGAGAAGACGAGCGTGAGGGGAGCGGCCGCGCCTCGCACGCCGTGCGACGTGAACAGCCCCTCGAGGAATCGGAGCGCGGACCGCGCGATGCGGGAGAGCCAGAGCCCCGCCGTCCGCCCGATCCGCTCGTCGTTGAATCGGGAGACGATTCGCGCCGCCTCGCTCGCGGCGGGCGTGGCGGGTGCGTAGGGCGGGCCGGTGACGAAGCGTCCCGAGGCGATGACCTGCCAGTAGACGATGTGCCGGGGCTCGCGGCCCGCGAGAAGGGACGCGGCCCGCGCCTTTCCTCCGATCGAGACGACGAGCGACGCCGGCCACCGCTCGGCGAGCCGGTCACCGATCGTCGGCACGCGCAGGTGCGCGGGACCGAGCGGCTCGCACCCGTCGGCCCCGCCCGGCCCGACCCGGTCATCCAAGCTGCAGACCGTGCGCGGCGGGCCGTCGCCTCCGGCCTCGCGCCATCCGTTGCCGACGATTCCGTGGACGCTCGGGGGCGCTCCCGTCGCGAGCGAGGCGTGACCGGGCGCGGTCAGGGTGTTGAGGTGGCGGTAGCGGCACTGGGCCTCGACGCGCCCTTCTCGGAGCATCCGCCCCAGGCCGCCGCCGAGCCGGTCCCTCCGGCTCCACAGGGTCTCCCAGGACAGGCCATCGGCGGCCACGAGGACCACCAGGCTCGGCGTCGGGTCCTGTGCAGCCTCGCCAGCGGGCGACACTGCGCTCGCCGAGGGGATCCGGGCGACCGCGAGGGAGGCGGCGATCGTCGCGCGCCGGACAAGTCCCGCCCGACCTGCGAGCGGCATCGGCTCTCACCTCCCGCCCTTGCGAACGGGGCTGGCCAGGGTCATACGCGAGGCACCGTCATTCCGGCGGAAAGCCGGAATCCAGGACCGGACCCGCGATCGCAGCAGGTGCTTCACGAGTGACGCGGGCCAGGATAACGGCGCGCTGCTTGCCGGGCCAGACCTTCGTGGCCGGTTCGCCTGCGGCGGGATGCGTTCGCGAGGCTACTCGGGAAGCGGGATCCGGAAGCGGACCTCGACCTCCTCCTCGGCGGCGAGCCGCGCCGCGAGCAGGCAGGCCCCGACGAAGCGCGCGCGGAGCCGCTCGGGCCGAGCCGCCCGATCGTTCTTTCCATAGCGGAACAGAGGGATCGGCTTCGTCGCCAGGTCTATGCCCTCGCCGAGGGGACCCGCGCGGGCGCGTTCCACCCAGAGCGGGAGGTCGAGCCCGGACCGCCTCGGGACGAGCCGCGGCACCTCCATGTCGTCGAGAGCCGCGGTGAGAAGCGACAGCGGCGACGGCTCGACCGGGGGAGCCTCGCCCTCGGTGGCGGCTTTGGCCGCTTCCACGGCGGGAGAAAGAGGAAGGGGCTGCCCCGCGTCCGCCCACAGGGGGGTCGTGGAATGGGCGGCGACCACAAGCACCACCCCCGTTCCGGGGGAGTGCCGAGGCCCATGCGTCGTCACGATGGCAACCCCTTCGATGCAGGAAGATACGCCCCGGACGGCACGGCGGCACGCCCTTCGGCTCGCAGCGCGGAAAGAGCGCAGCGTTCCGCGAAATCCCGACGGGACGCCGACTCCGCCCGAGCCCCCGCCGAGGCCGCTCCCGCGCGCGATTTCGAGATCGTAACAGGGAGCTACTCCCACCAGCCCGTCTCGAGATCACCTTCGCGTGCGCACGATTCGGGTCCGCCCGGGCCTGGCGCACGGGCAGTCGCACGGGCGGGGCCTCCGGCTCGTCGCAGAGAACGACCTCCGCTCCCTCCCACGCATCGGACCTGCGCCGTGCGGCTCGCCGGAGTCGTCCCCTCGCCGTCGAGGCCGTGGCTCCCGACTCCTCTCTCGACCGGAGGCTCGTGGCCCGCGCGGCAGCAGCCCTCAGAGAGCTCGTCGTGCTCGCCGCGCGGCATCGGAACCAGGGTCCCGCGTTCGCTTCGGTCACGCCGGGCGGGCCCGGCTCCTCGCTGCCGACGATGTCGGAGGCAGATGGCGCCTCCGCTGCGGCGCAGGAAAGGGTCGGGGAAGCCCGGGACCAGAAGCGACGGACGCCCGCGCGCGGTTCCCCTCGTGAAGCCGGCCCTTCTCGGACCTTCCAGCGGCGCGCTCACTCGGAGGTCGTGGGATCGATCATTCCCTCGACCTTCGAGACGCGGTCGGCCGGAAAGCCGCCCCGGCGGGCGTGCTCCCGCACCGCCTCCTCGTCCGGAGCGATGTACACGCAGTAGATCTTGTCCGGCGTCACGTAGCTGTGAACCCACTGGATCTGGGGGCCCATCCCCTGGAGCACCGCGCAGGACTTCTGCGAGATCGCCCGGAGCTCCGCCGGCGACAGCTTGCCCGCCCCGGGGATCCCGCGCTCGATGACATACTTCGGCACCTGGTCTCCCTCCTCTCGACCGCCGGGGCCTGCGCAAGCGCTGCGCGGAACCCCGCACCGGCATTTGCCTCTGGAACCCTCGGGAAGGCTATCCGTACGCCCGCAGGGCGTCAACACCCGGAATGCCCGGGTCCGACCCCGAGGCGCGGGCTGCCGGGGCCCGACCGGCGGGGTAACATGCACAAGAATGGCCGACCTCGCGAGCCGTCGCTGCAAACCGTGCGAGGGGGGCACCCCGCCGCTCGGCGGCGAGCAAGCTCGGGATCTCCTCCGCCAGCTCGACCCCGCCTGGCACATGGACGAGGCCCGCCGCGAGATCCGCCGACTGTTCACCTTCAAGGGCTTTCACCAGACGATGGCGTTCGTGAACGCGGTGGCGTGGATCGCGCATCGCGAGAACCACCATCCGGACCTCGAGGTCGGCTACAACCGCTGCCTCGTCCGGTACCGGACGCACGCGATCGGCGGCCTCTCGGAGAACGACTTCATCTGCGCAGCGAAGGTGGACAGGCTCCTGCGGGAGGATTGAAGCCCTTGCGGCGCCGGCCGCGGGAGGCGCGGGCTTGCCCGCCGGACCCGCACGACGTAACGTAGGCCAGCCCGCAAGCTGCCGCAGCACCTGCGGCCGGAAAAGGGGGCGCGATGTTCAGGAACCACCCGCCGGGACTCAAGGTCCTCTTCTTCACCGAGATGTGGGAGCGCTTCGGCTACTACCTCATGCTCGGCATCTTCGTGCTCTACATGATCGACCCCGCGGTCGAGGGTCCGTTCGGCGGGCTCGGCTTCTCGCAGGCACGGGCGGCCGAGATCTACGGGTCCTTCATCGCGCTCGTGTACCTCACGCCCTTCGTCGGCGGCATCCTCGCGGACCGCTACCTCGGCTACCGCAGGAGCGTCCTGCTCGGCGGGATCCTGATGGCCTGCGGCTACCTGGGCATCGGCTTGTTCCCCGGCCTCGGCGGCTTCTATGTCGCGCTCGGTCTCGTCGTGCTCGGCAACGGCTTCTTCAAGCCGAGCATGAGCACCATCGTCGGCCGCCTCTACCCGGAGGGAAGCAAGCTCAAGGACGCCGGCTACAACATCTTCTACATGGGGATCAACATCGGCGCCTTCGTCTGCAACTTCGTGGCCGCGTTCTTCCGGAACCAGTTCGGCTGGGCGTACGCCTTCGCGGCCGCCGGGGTCGGCATGCTCATCGGCGTCGTCATCTTCCTCGCCGGCCACCGGCTCATCGCGCACGCGGGCGACCGCGGCGACGGCTCGGCGGCGGAGCCCGGCGTCCTCGCGAGGCTCGCGGTCGCGGTCTTCCTGCCTGCGGCGGCCGCCGGGACGGCGGGCTACTTCGTCTCGAAGCAGTTCGACCTGGCCGCCTCGTTCCCGTTCCTCTCCCCGGGCAACACGTTCTTCGCGTTCGCGGTCGTGCCGGTCCTCGTGTACTACGTCGCGCTGCTGCTGCGCGCCCCGCGGGAGGAGAAGGGACCGATCGGCGCGATCCTCGCCATGTCGGGGGTGGTGGTCATCTTCTGGATGATCTTCCACCAGAACGGCTCGACCCTCACCCTCTGGACCGAGAAGAACACCCATCGCGAGGCGGGAGCGTTCGCGGGATTCCTCGAGGCGGTCTACATGAACGAGGACGCCACGATCGGCCGGGCCATCGCGGACCCCGACGCCCCTAGCTCCTACTGGCACAACGTGCCGCCGGCGGAGCGCGCGCCGGCCGGCCAGAAGGCGACCCTGATCTCGACCGAGCTGTTCCAGTCGGTGAATCCCTTTTTCGTCGTGCTCCTGACGCCGCTCGTGGTGAGCTTCTTCTCGTGGCTCCGCCAGCGCGGGCTCGAGCCCTCCACCCCCGCCAAGATCGCCTGGGGAATGCTGATCACGACCGTCTCGATGCTGGTCATGATCGCGGGGGTGAGGTCGGCGGACGGGGGGGTCGTGAAGGCCTCGGCCTGGTGGATCGTCGCCGTCTACGGGGTGATCACGGTGGGCGAGCTGTTCCTGAGCCCCATGGGGCTTTCCATGGTGTCGAAGCTGTCGCCGAGGCGGGTGACTGCCCTGATGATGGGCTGCTGGTTCCTGGCCACCTCCATCGGAAACAAGCTCGCCGGCGTGCTCGCCGGCTTCATCGAGACGATGCCGTTCGAGCGGATCTTCTGGATCAACTGCGCGAGCGCGCTCGCAGCCGCGGCCGCCATGGCGGCGCTCGTCCCCTGGATCCGGCGCGCCATGGCCGAGCACGAGCGGAGAGTCGGCGCTGCGGCCGCGGCCGAGCTGGCCGCGGAGGAGCCGGCGTAGGCCGCTCGAGCGGCGGGCGGGGACCTCCGGCCCTCCTCTGGCCTCCTGGCGCGGTCGCGGAGGAGGGACCCGGACCCCGGCGTTCGCCGGGGTGACGGAAAGGCTGGGGCGCCGTCGTTCCGGCGGAAGCCGGAATCCATGGCCAGATCCGCGATCCCGACTCGCTACGCCCCCGCCAGACGCAGGATGGTCTTCCACTCCGCCGCGCTGACCGGCTGCACCGAGAGACGCGTTCCCTTCCGCAGCAGCACCATGTTCCCGAGAGCCTTCGTCCGCCTCATCTCGTCGAGCCCCACCGGCCGCGGAAACCTCCGGTCGAACGCGATGTCCACGGCGAGCCAGCGCGGGTGGGCGGGGTCCGAATCGGGGTCGTAGCCCGCGTGTCTCCGGTCGAACTGGGTCGGATCGGGATGGGGGCCCTTGACGACGCGGGCGGCGCCGACGACCGCTTTCTCCGACTGGGAGTGATAGAAGAGAACGCCGTCGCCGACCCGGACCTCCCCGAGACTGTTGCGGGCCTGGTAGTTGCGCACCCCGTCCCAGCACGTGGTCCTCTTCGGGCTCCGCTCGAGATCGTCCAGGCTGAAGGTGTCCGGATCCGACTTGAACAGCCAGTAGCGCTTGGCCATGGGGTTTCGCTCCAGCGCCGGCGCTCGCGCCGGCCGGTAGTATGGTACCGGAACGCGGCGGCCAGCTGCGCTCCTCCGTCATCGTCAGGGGTCGCCCGTGGCCACACCGAAGCAGAGCGCCGGGCTTCTCCTCTACCGCCGCCGCGCGGGCGGTCTCGAGGTGTTCCTCGTCCATCCCGGAGGTCCGTTCTTCGCGCGAAGGGATGCCGGCGTGTGGTCCATCCCGAAGGGGGAGATTGCGGAGGGGGAGGACCCGCTCGAGGTCGCCAAGCGCGAGTTCGAGGAGGAGACCGGAAGGCCCATTGGTTCCTGCGCGGCGAGCGCCGAGTTCCTGTCCCTCGGCACGATCGTCCAGCCGGGAGGAAAGACCGTACATGCCTGGGCGGTCGAGGGGGACTGGCCCGACGGTGTGGCGGTCTCGAGCAACACCGTCGCGATCGAGTGGCCTCCCCGCTCGGGCCGCCTCGTGGAGATCCCCGAGGTGGACCGCGGAGAGTTCTTCGCCGTCGAGCAGGCGCGCGAGAAGATCAACCCTGCGCAGGCCGTCTTCCTCGGCCGGCTCGAAGAACGCCTCGGGGGCCATTGAGCCTCCTGCCTCGGGCAGCGCTCCGTGCCGGGCTTCTGGCGCTGCGCTAGCATGCCGCCGCGATGTCACGCCGCTCGCTCCGGCGCCTCGGCATTCTCGCCCTCCTCGTCGCGGCGGCCGCCGGAGTCAAGCTGACCGTCCTTCGAGCGGACCCGGTCCCGGTGACCGTGTTCCGTGTCGCCGAGGGGCGCGTCGAGGACACGATCACGAACACGCGAGCCGGAACCGTCCGCTCGCGAAAGCGCGCGGCCCTGAGCCCCGAGATCGCGGGCCGCGTCGCCGAGTTGCGCGTCCAAAAGGGCGACCGCGTGCGCGCCGGAGAGGTGCTCCTGCGCCTCGCCGACGAAGACCGGAGGGCGCAGGTCGCTCTCCAGGAGCGCGCGGCCGAAGCGGCGCGCGCCGCGGAGGCAGAGGCCTGCCGCGCGGCCGAGCAGGCGGCGCGGGAGCTCGAGCGGTACGCGAGCCTCGCCGCGTCGGAACTCGTCTCGCAGGAGCTCCTCGACCAGCTCAAGAGCCGGAGCGACATGGCGGCCGCCTCGTGCGAGGCGGCCCGTGCGCGCGCCCTCCAGGCCCGCTCGGCGCTCGAGCTCGCCCGAGTGGAGCTGTCGAAGACCGTCCTGCGGGCCCCGTTCGAGGGCGTGGTCGCCGAGGTTCGCACCGAGGTCGGCGAGTGGATCACCCCGGCGCCCCCCGCCGTCCCCGTGCCCGCCGTGATCGAAGTCCTCGACCCGAACTCGATCTACGTGAGCGCGCCGCTCGACGAGGCCGACGCCGCCAAGGCCCGCGAGGGACTTCCGGCGCGCGTGACCCTCGACGCCCGCCCCGGCGAGTCGTTCATGGGAAGGGTGACGCAGGTCGCCCCGTACGTGACCGACGTCGAGCGGCAGAGCCGCACGCTCGACATCGAGGTGACGCTCGACGACCCGGCGGTGGCGGGGACGCTCATCCCCGGCAGCTCGGCGGACGTCGAGGTGATCCTCGACGCGCGGGATGGCGTGCTGCGCGTCCCCAGCTACGCCGTGATGGAAGGCAATCGCGTCCTCGTCGTTCGACACCGGCGCCTCGCCTCGGCCACGGTCGAGACCGGCGTGCGAAACTGGGACTTCACCGAGGTGCGCGGGGGCCTCTCCGTGGGAGACCTGGTCGTCGTCTCCCTCGACCGCGCCGAGGTGCGCGACGGCGCGAGTGCGAAGATCGAGGGGACGACCGAGCGCTAGGCGTCCGAACAGGAGAGCGCCATCCCGCGAGCGTGGTAGCCTTTCGAGCGGGACTGCGGCGCGGTTTCCCGCTTCGTTCGACGCCTACGGAATCGCCCGGTCTCTCCCGCTCCCGATGCAGTCCCGCGTCGCGCTGGCCGTGCTCTCCCTGCGCGGCTTCCCGTTCGTGCTCCCGCGCGGTCTCGCTCGCTACCGGACGCTCTGGCTGGAGCTGGCCGCCGCGGACGGGCGCCTGGCGAATCCCCTGACTGGCGACGCTCGCGGCCGGCCGGGGGCCCTTCGTCACCCCGGCGTGCGCGTGCTTCTCCGCCCTCATCCTTATCTCGCGGTCCACCTCGGGTGCGATGCGACGGGGTACGTGCCCTGCGACCGCGGCCTCAGCATCCGGCGCTTCAGCCCGCGAGCCTTCGGCGCAACGCGCGCGCCGCGGCCGCGAGGAAAAGGCCCGCCGCCGCCGCGAGCCCCACGACGACCCACGGTACGCTCCCCTCGGCCGCCGTCCTCGCCGCCGCGTCCGCGGCGCAGACGTAGAGGACGGTGCCGGGAAGCATGCACAGCCAGGACCAGAAGAGGTACGTTCGAAACGGGATTCGCGTGAGACCGAGGCCGTAGTTCGCCAGGTTGAACGGGAAGAGCGGGACGAGCCGCACGATGGCGACGATCGCGGCCCCGTGCGCGGCGGCGAGCCGGTCGAGCTCCCGCAACCGTTCGTTCCGGCCGAGCCAGCCCTCGACCGCTCGCCGGGCCGCATAGCGGCTCAGGAGAAACGCGAGAGCGGCCCCGATCGTCGAGCCGGCGCTCACGACGGCCGTTCCGACGAGCGTTCCGAAGAGCGCGCCGGCGACGACGCCGAGGGCGACCCCGGGCACTGCGGCGACGGTCGCCGCGGCATACAGGGCGACGAAGGCGAACGGGCCGAGCGGGCCGAGCTGCCGGAGCCATTCTCTAGCGTCGGCGAGCCTCCCTTCGAGCCCGAGCGCCCAGGCGGAGACGAGGACGAGGCCGACCGCTGCGAGCAGGGCAGCCGGCCGCACCCACGAGCCCTGGCCTCTGGCGGCAGGGAAGTCGGGTGTCTCTCGCTCGCGCACGGTCATCGGGCTCGTCCCGCGCCGCGCCGCCTCATGGGCGTTCGTTCAGCGACCAGTCGTAGTCGAGGTAAGAGACCGTCCAACGCCGCTGCGCGAGTTTCCGCCCGGGCCCGGACGGAAGCCGCTGCGCGACGAAGCTCAGGACGGCCCGCTCCGCGTCGGTCCTGCCGGAGCCGATGCGGCCCGGACCGTAGGCCGCGAGGAAGTCCTCGCCGAACCACTCGAAGATGGGCGAGAGGTAGACGGTGCGGGCCGCCTCGTCCAGGCGAAATTTCTCGGTGTCCGCCAGGAAGCGGCGCGTCTGGTCCTCGAGTTGCCGGTCGAGCACCTCGCCGGCGTACGGCTCCCGCCGCAGCGGCGGGCAGCTCCTCGCGGCGCACACGAGCGCCATGTGGATGCGGGGCTCGCGGAACTCCTTCCGGAGGATGGCGTGCTCGATCTCGTCGAGGGTGACGCTGCGGCCGAGGACCTCGAAGGTCAGCTCCGTCCACACGCCCGGGATCTGGCGGATGCTGTTCCTCGGATACACGAGCGAGCGCAGCACCGACGCCCGGATCGGATAGTGGTCGGCGATGACGCGGAGGGTCAGCGCGTTGTACGCGTTGATCCAGAAGGCGATCTTCTCCCGATCGCTCCAACCCCCGTAGACCCCCGGGTCGAGCCGCGCGAGCGCGACCAGGAAGGCGTCGAGGTCCGCCGGGTCGGCCTTCAGGCCCCGGTAGTCCACGAGGCCTCTGTCGTCCACGTGCTTCGAGAGCACGCGCGCGTAGGCCTCGCTGGAGAACGTCGCTTCACGCGGGCTCGCAGCCGGTGTGGCCGGCGCGGCGGAAGCCGCCACCCACCCCCAGAGGAGCAGGACGCAGCCCGACACTGGACTCCGCATCCGCACGGCCGCCACCGGTATGGCCAACAGGGCTCCGTCCCGCGGCATTCCCGCCCTCGGCGCTGTGCGGATGGTACTCGAGGAGGGCGGCGACCGAGTCGTGGCCGTGTCACCTCGGCCCCGCACGATCCCGCGATGAGCCGATCGAGCGAGCACCGCATCGCTGCCCTCCGCCACGAGCCCGAGCGCCAGCGCGAGCACCAAGACGTGGAGCTCGAAGCCCTCGCCCTTTCCGGCCGATCGAGGCCCGCTGGCCGAGCATCGAGAACTCGAAGGCACGCGGCGGGCCCCCGTGCACGGCGGCGCCGACGTCGTGCGCGACCACGCGGCCCTCTCTCAGCGCGTGCTGTGCTGTCGGCGGGTGGGATCCTCCGCTCCTGGCGTCGGGATCGCGGCGCAGTCTCCCGGCGCCCACACGCCCCGGTGCCGTGGGGAGCTCGAGGTGGCGGTTGACGAGCATCCGGCCCTTCTCCTTCTTGCAGGGAAGCCCGGCCAGGAGAGGGTGCCGAGCGGTCTTTGCCGTCCACGCGACCGTCCGGCTGCGGATGAAGGTGCCGGCCCCGAGCTCGGCCGCTTCATCGGTGACCGCCGCGCCCCGCGCTTCGGTGCGGATCTCGACCTTGCGCTCGATCCGCTTCCCCCGGGGAAGGGCGACCCGCGATGGCAGGAGAGGACCGACCGGCTGTCGCTGGGCGCGGAGCAGGAGCACCTGAACAACGTCTTCGGGGCGCGGCTCCGCATCACGGGTCTCCGTGCTCCCGGCGGCGGACCGGGGATCGAGCTGCTCGAGTACCTCGCCCCGAGCGACGGGAGGCCGTATCCTCTGGACTCGCGGGCGAGCGACCTGTGGCACTGGCAGACGCGGATCGTGACCGCGGACCCCATGGAGGCCGCGAGGGATGCGCGGGCCGGAGGCGGGCGGTGGGTGTCTCCCGGCGCCGTCGCGCTCCCCGGCCGGGATCTCCGCTTCGCCAGCGGTGCGCTCGTCCGGGACCCGGACGGGCACGCCCTGCTGCTCGTCGCGCCATGACCGTTCTCGAACGACCGACCGGATCGTTCATGAAGGACCCGCTGCGACCCTCGGGCCTGGAGGTTTCTCGGAACATCCCCGGGCCTCGGGCCCTCGACGTGCCCCCAGCGAAGGCGGGGATCGAGCCCCGGCGATGCCCGGGCCCCGGCTTTCGCCGGGGTAAAGGAGGATTCCTGCGGTCCCTTCACGAATCATCCCGGCCTGGGATCGGCTGAGGAGGCCCGCCCATGAAGACCCCGAACCGGTCCGTCGAGCTGGACCCCGAGAGGCTCCGCCTGGCCGAAGACGCTCGCCGCGAGCGGAACTGGAAGCGGTGGGGCCCGTATCTCTCCGAGCGGCAGTGGGGAACCGTGCGCGAGGACTACTCCGAGTGGGGGAACTGCTGGGACTACTTCCCCCACGAGCACGCCCGCAGCCGCGCGTATCGGTGGGGTGAGGACGGCCTGCTGGGCATCACCGACCGGGAGTGTCGCCTCTGCTTCGCGCTCGCCCTCTGGAACGGCCGGGACCCGATCTTGAAGGAGCGGCTGTTCGGTCTCGCCGGCCCGGAGGGGAATCACGGGGAGGACGTCAAGGAGGCCTACTTCTACCTGGACTCCACACCGACCCACTCCTACATGAAGGCCCTCTACAAGTACCCGCAGTCCGAGTACCCCTTCGCATGGCTCGTCGAGGAGAACCGGCGCCGGGGCAAGGACGCGCCCGAGTTCGAGCTCGTGGACACGGGCGTGTTCGAGAGCGGCCGGTACTTCGACGTGTTCGCCGAGTACGCCAAAGCCTCGCCGAACGACGTGCTGATCCGGATCACCGTGGCGAACCGGGGCCCGGAGGCGGCCACCCTCCACGTGCTCCCGACGCTCTGGTTCCGCAACACTTGGTCGTGGGGGTGCCGTCACGAGGGATGCGGCCTCAAGCCCTCTCTCGAGCGCCTGGACGCGGCGGCGGTCCTGGCGCGCCACGAGTCGCTCGGGAGGTTCCGGCTCGTCGCGCAACCGGGGCCCGGCAACCGCGCGGCCGACCTCCTGTTCACGGAGAACGAGACGAATGTCGAGCGGCTCTATGGAGCGCCGAACGGCACGCCCTACGTCAAGGACGCGTTCCACGAGTACGTGATCCGCGGCCGGGCCGACGCGGTCAACCCCGAGGGGCGCGGCACGAAGGTCGCTGCCCACTACGTGCTCGAGGTGCCGGGGGGCGGGCAGCAGACCCTCCACCTGCGCCTCTTTTCCGAGGAGGAGGCGCCGGACCGGCCCTTCGGTCGCCGCTTCGACGAGCTTTTCGAGCGGAGGATCGCGGAGGCGGATGCGTTCTACGAGGCGCTGCGCCCGTCCTCCTGCGCCGGGCCGGAGTGGGCGGTCTCGCGGCAGGCCTATGCGGGGCTGCTCTGGTCCAAGCAGTTCTACCACTACATCGTGCAGGACTGGCTCGACGGCGACCCCATGCAGCCGCCCCCGCCCCCCTCGCGCAGGAGCGGCCGGAACCACGACTGGATCCACCTCTACAGCCGGGACGTCATCTCCGTGCCCGACAAGTGGGAGTACCCGTGGTTCGCAGCCTGGGACCTGGCCTTCCACATGATCCCCTTCGCCCGGCTCGACCCGCAGTTCGCCAAGGAGCAGCTCGTGCTGCTCCTGCGCGAGTGGTACATGCACCCCAACGGGCAGATCCCGGCCTACGAGTTCGCCTTCTCGGACGTGAATCCGCCGGTCCACGCCTGGGCGGCCTGGCGCGTGTACAAGATGACGGGCGAGAGGGGCGAGCGGGACCGGCTCTTCCTCGAGCGCGTTTTCCAGAAGCTGGTCCTCAACTTCAACTGGTGGGTCAACCGGAAGGACACCGAAGGGAAGCACCTTTTCTCGGGCGGCTTCCTCGGCCTCGACAACATCGGGGTGTTCGACCGGTCGCAGGCGCTGCCCACGGGCGGGCACCTGGAGCAGGCCGACGGGACGGCCTGGATGGCGTTCTACTGCGCCACGATGCTGTCCATGGCGCTCGAGCTCGCCCGCGAGAATCCGGCCTACGAGGACATGGCTTCGAAGTTCTTCGAGCACTTCGTCGCCATTACCGACGCCATGAACTCGCTCGGGGGCACGGGGCTGTGGGACGAGGAGGACGGTTTTTACTACGACCGCCTCCACATGAACGGGGCCTCGATTCCGCTCCGGGTGCGCTCCATGGTCGGCCTGATCCCGCTGTACGCCGTCGAGGTGCTCGAGGCGGACCTCCTCGACCGGCTTCCCGGGTTCAAGAAGCGGATGGACTGGTTCCTCGAGAACCGGCGCGACCTCGCGCGACAGATCTCCTACCTCGAGGAGGGGAGGGACCATGGACACGGCCACCGGCTGCTGGCCATCCCGTCCCGCGAGCGGCTCGCCCGCGTGCTGCGCTACCTCCTCGACGAGGGCGAGTTCCTGTCTCCCTTCGGGATCCGCGCCCTGTCGCGCGTCCACGAGAACCACCCGTACGTCTTCCACGTCGGTGGTCACGAGTACCGCGTGGACTACGTTCCCGCCGAGAGCACGACCGGGCTGTTCGGGGGGAACTCGAACTGGCGGGGACCGATCTGGTTCCCCGTGAACTACCTCCTCGTCGAGGCGCTCGAGCGCTACCACCACTTCTATGGCGACGGCTTCGAGGTCGAGTGCCCGACGGGTTCGGGCCGGTGGCTGACGCTGCGGGAGGTGGCCCGGGAGATCGCCACGCGCCTCGCCCGGATCTTCCTGCCCGACGGCTCCGGCCGGCGGCCCGTGCACGGCGAGGACCGCCGCTACGCCGAGGATCCGCACTGGAGGAACCTGGTGCTGTTCTACGAGTACTTCCACGGGGACACGGGAAGGGGAGTCGGCGCGAGCCACCAGACCGGCTGGACCGCGCTCGTGGTACGGTTCCTCGAGGACCTGGCCAAGTCGCGGACGGAGCGTGCGGACGTGCCCGACCGCCGCGAGGGCGAAAGGGTCCTGTCGGCGTGAGGGGGAGCGGAGGGCAACGTGGCGGCGACACTGGATTCCGGCCTCGGCCGCCGCGGTGGCGAGGCCGGAGTGTTCGACGCGATCGTCATCGGCTCGGGTCAGGGCGGCAGCCCCCTGGCCCACAGGCTGGCCGACCGGGGCTGGCGCGTGGCGCTGATCGAGAGGGAGCACCTCGGCGGCACCTGCGTGAACACCGGCTGCACCCCCACCAAGACCATGGTGGCCTCCGCGCAGGTCGCGCACTACGCGCGCCAGGCCGCCCGCTGGGGCGTCCGCGTGAGCGGTGTCAGCGTGGACCTGCGCGCCGTCGTGGCCCGCAAGAACGGGATCGTCCGATCCTTCCGCTCCGGCCAGCAGCGCCGCGTCGAGAGCCGTCCCACCCTTCGCCTCTACCGCGGTCATGCGCGCTTCACGGGGCCGCGCACGCTGCGGGTGGGCGAGGACATCGTCGAGGGCGAGCGCGTCTTCATCAATACCGGGACGCGGCCGGCGATCCCCGAGATCGAGGGGCTCGATCGGGTTCCGTTCCTGACCAACGCCAGCCTGATGGAGCTCGAGGAGATCCCCGAGCACTTGATCGTGATCGGGGGCGGCTACATCGGGCTCGAGTTCGGTCAGATGTTCCACCGCTTCGGAAGCCGCGTCACGGTCGTCCACCGCGGCGCGCACGTGCTGGCGCGGGAGGACAACGACGTCGCCGACGAGCTTCGGAGCATCCTCGAGGCCGAGGGCCTGCGCTTCGTCCTCGGTGCGGACACCCGCCGCATCGAGCAGAGAGGCGGCGCGATCCGCCTCGACGTGGACTCGCCCGCGGGGGCGGAGACGATCGTGGGATCGCACGTCCTCGTGGCGGCCGGCCGCGTGCCCAACTCCGACGACCTCGGGCTCGACGAGGCCGGGGTCGAGACCGACCGGCGCGGGTTCATCAAGGTGAACAACAAGCTCGAGACGAGCGCGCCCGGCGTCTGGGCCCTCGGCGACGTCAAGGGCGGCCCGGCGTTCACCCACATTTCGTACAACGACTTCCAGATCCTCTGGTCCAACATCGTCGAAGGGCGGACCTGGACGACGGACAACCGGCCGGTCCCCTACGCCGTCTTCACCGACCCGCAGCTCGGCCGCGTGGGGATGACCGAGACCGAGGCGCGCGCGGCCGGCCGCAGGCTCAAGATCGGGAAGGTCCCCATGAGCTACGTCGCCCGCGCCATCGAGCGCGACGAGACGGCCGGGTTCATGAAGATCGTCGTGGACGCGGAGAGCGATCGCATCCTGGGGGCGGCCATCCTGGGCATCGAGGGGGGCGAGCTGGTGCAGACGCTTTCCGCGGTCATGCTCGCCGGGGCGCCGTACACGCTCCTCGAGGGAGCGGTCTATATCCACCCGACCCTCGCCGAGGGGTTCTTCGCCCTGATGGAGGACGTCAAGCCGGTGGACTGAGGCGCGGGGCCGCCGGCGCTCGATCCCGGTTCTCGTCGGAGTGACGGCGCTCCCGCCGTCGTCTCCGCGCCGTCCCGCCACGGCCCTTCCCGGCCGATCCGGGTTAAGCTGTCGCGCCCGTGCGGCGAGAGGAGCCGGAGGGTCGAGCCGTGGACGAGATGGGAGGACGAGTGGAACAGGGCCGTCCCCGGGCGTGGCGGCGCCGCGACGTGCTGCGGGCGGTCTCCGCGGCGGGGATCGGATCGGCGGTGTTCGCGCGCGCTGTCTCGGCCCTCGCCGCGGGCTCGAGGAAGGTCACGGCGGACATGATCGAGAAGGCGGAGTGGATCGCCGGCCTCGCGCTCGCCCCGGCCGACCGCGAGCTCATGCTCGAAGGAGCCTCCGAGATGCAGGCTGACTTCGAGAAGCTTCGGGCCGTCCCGCTCGACAACGCCGTCCCGCCCGCCCTCCGGTTCGACCCGGCTCCGGGCCTCCCGCCCGGCGAGCTGCGCGCCCGGGCGGG
>JBBIHW010000012.1:0-7496 GCA_037446795.1 Acidobacteriota bacterium | reverse complement strand
CCGTTTCGCGGCCCGCCTCGGACGAGGACCTCGCGTTCGCTCCGGTCAGCGAGCTGTCGGCGCTCGTCCGCTCGCGCGCGGTCTCGCCGGTCGAGCTCGCGAAGCTCTATCTCGGCCGGCTCGAGCGGCACGATCCGAAGCTGCGGTGCGTGATCACGCTCACGGCGGACCTTGCGCTCCGGCAGGCCGAGCGCGCGGAGCGCGAGATCGCCCGGGGCCGCTGGCGCGGGCCGCTGCACGGGATCCCGTGGGGCGCGAAGGACCTCCTGGCGGTTCCGGGCTACCCGACGACGTGGGGCGCGGGTCTTTTCCGGGAGCAGGTGCGCCCGGAGAAGGCGACCGTGGTGGCGCGGCTCGAGGAGGCCGGGGCGGTGCTTCTCGCCAAGACCTCCGTGGGCGAGCTCGCGTGGGGAGACGTCTGGTACGGCGGGACCACCAAGAACCCGTGGAATCTCGAGGAGGGCTCCAGCGGCTCCTCGGCGGGCTCGGCCGCGGCGACCGCCGCGGGGCTGATGGCCTTCGCCATCGGAACCGAGACGTGGGGCAGCATCGTGTCGCCCTGTACGCGCTGCGGCGTCACCGGGCTGCGACCGACGTTCGGCCGCGTGAGCCGTCACGGGGCGATGGCGCTCGCCTGGAGCATGGACAAGATCGGGCCGATCGCCCGGACGGTCGAGGACTGTGCCCTGGCGTTCGGGACGATCCACGGAGCGGACGGGCTCGATGGCTCGGCCGTGGATCGCCCGTTCGCCTGGCCGCCGCGGCGGGATCCGAGAGCGCTCCGGGTGGGTGTGGTCGAGGCGCTGTTCGAGGAGGACTACGCCAGGCGCGCCGACGACGAGCGCGAGAAGCGGCGCCTGAGGGAGTGGCAGGAGAACGACCGCAGGACGCTCTCGGCGCTGCGCGAGGCCGGCTTCGAGCTGCGTCCCGTGAAGCTGCCGGACCGGTACCCGGTCGCGGCGCTCTCGCACGTGCTGAGCGCCGAAGCCGCGACCGCATTCGACGAGCTCACGCGCAGCGGCGCCGACCGGAAGCTCGTGCGGCAGGTGGCGGAGGCCTGGCCGACCGTCTTCAGGCTCGGGCATCTCGTTCCTGCGGTGGACTACATCCGGGCGAACCGCATCCGGACGCTGCTGCTCGGCGAGATGGGGGAGATCTTCGCCAGGGTGGACGCCTACGTCTGTCCGACGTACGGCGGGGACAACCTGCTGCTCACCAACCTGACCGGGCATCCCTCGGTCGTCGTGCCCAACGGGTTCCGCGCATCGGACGGGACGCCGACCAGCATCACGTTCGTCGGAAGGCTCTTCGGCGAGGCCGAGCTGCTGTCCGTGGCGCGGGCCTACCAGGAGGCGACCGGCTTCCACCTGCGCCGGCCCGCGCTCGGGGCGTAGCAGGCGGCCCCGCCCGCACGCTCCTGTACAATGCGGGTAGATGTCCGATCTTCCCGAGGGAATGGAGCCGGCGCAGGCGGCCGCCCCGCGCGAGAGCGCCGCCGGGATCGTGCTGAGGAGGACCCCGCGCGGCGGCGCCAAGGTCCTGGTCGGCCTCCGGGCCCGCGAGGCGGGCTTCCTGCCCGGCTACGTCGCGTTTCCGGGCGGCCGCCTCGAGGGACGTGACCGGCCGGAGCGCGACGGGGCCCACGCGCGCTGCGCCTCGCGAGAGATCGAAGAGGAGACGGGGCTCCGGATCGAGCCGGGGGCCTGGCTCGATTGCGGCGAGAGGACGAGCCCGCCGCTGTTCCGCGTCCGCTTCCGCACGCGATTCTTCCTCGCCGAGGTGGCTCCCGGGACGGATCTCCCGCAGGTGCGGCCCTCGGCCGAGAACGAGCGCGTCGCCTTCGAGTCCCCCGGCGCGGTGCTGCGGCAGTGGGCCGACGGGGCCCTTCTCGTCGCCCCGCCGGTGCTCCCGATGCTTCGCGTGCTCGCGGCGGCCGACGGGGGCGATCGCGAGGCCCTCGCGGCGCGCTTGCGGGAGACGAACGCCGCGGAGCAGAGGGTCCCGCGCATCGAATTCGTCCCTGGAATCTGGGTCGTGCCGCTCTCGAGCCGCACGCTTCCTCCCGCGACCCACACGAACGCATGGATGCCCGGCGGGTCCGCGTTCGTCGTAGTGGACCCCGGCTCGGCGATGGAGGAGGAGATCGCCACGCTGCTGGCGATCGTCTCGCGCCGGCGCGAACTCGGCGCTCGCGCCGCGGCGGTCCTGCTCACCCATCACCACGGCGACCACGCGGCGGGCGCCGCGGCGGTGGCGCGCGCCCTCGGCGTTCCGGTCCGCGCGCACCCCGCCGCGCTCGAGCGACTCGGACTCGACGGGGATGTCCGGGCCGAGCCGATCGGAGAGGGGGAGTCGCTGGACCTCGGGGGCCTGTCGCTGCTCCCCGTGGAGACCCCGGGACACGCCGTGGGTCATCTCGCCTTCATGGTCCCGGAGCGCGGCGCCCTGATCGCCGGCGACCTCGCGAGCGGCGTGTCCACCATCCTCGTGGACCCGTCCGAGGGGGACATGGACGCCTACGTGGGCGCGCTCCGGAAGGCGTCGGCCCTCGGTTGCAGGATCGTGCTCCCGGGGCACGGGCCGCCGCTCGCTCCGGAGGCGCTGGCCGCCCTGCTGGAGCACCGCCTCGAGCGCGAGCGGAAGGTCTTGGGAGCCATCGCGGGCGGGAGCCGGCCGCTCGCCGAGATCGCGGACGCCGCCTACGACGACCTGCCGGGGCTGCCGCTGTTCCTGCGCGCGCGGCAGGCGCTCGCGCACCTCGTCTCCCTCGAGAGGAGGGGCGCGGCGAGGCGCACGGACCCGGAAGGTCGCGCCTGGGCTCGCCCGGGCGGCTGACTCGACGGGTCTCGAAGCGGAACCATCCCCGCTCAGCCTGCTCCGGGAGGTCCCCGGCGAGCGTGAAGCTCCACGTAGCCGGCCCCTCGCGCGGCGATCCTCCAGGCGGAGGCGAGTTCGTCCGCGACGCGCTGCCAGCCCAAGGCGGCCTCGAGCAGCAGCACCGCGGGCCGTTCTCCCCGGGCGACCTCCGCCGGGTCGAATACCCGGTGGTGGAACTCCACGATCCGGACGAGGTCGCCCTGCCCGTGGGTCAGGTAGCGAACGACGCTCGCTTGCTGCGTCACGAGGCAGGCCACGCTCCTGCCGTCTTCGGCCAGCGCTCGAGCCCGGAGGCCAAGCGGCGCGGTTCTCGCCCCGTAGTCCTCGTCCATGCCGGGGGCTTCGGGAATCCGGTCGAAGTAGGCCCTGCCATGGAGGGCTGCCACCGCGAGCAGGGCCACGGTCACGACAGGACGCGCCGCCTTCCAACACCGGGTGAGCTCGGCCGCCCCCATGCCCGCCACCGCGAGGTAGACCGGAAGGAGGAACAGGAACCTCGTGAGGCCGGGTCCCCCTGGCCCCAGGATCGTGCAGCCGGCCACCCACACCGCGAGCAGAGCCTGCACCCCCGGCTCTCGCCAGCGCCGACGGCAGGCCCACGCCTCGCAAAGGAGAAGCGCGGACGCGATCGGGTGGCCGGGCTCGAGCCCGGTTCGGGCGAAAGCGGCCCCGACGCCGTCGAAGAAGAAGGACTCGCCGGACAGGGCGCGGTAGCGAGCCGGGTCGTGGACCGGGAGCAGGAAGGATGCTGCAGTGTCGAGGAGCTTGCCCACGTCCGGCAGGACGTAGGAGCCACGAAAGAGCAGATCGCGCGGCGACTCGAGAAGGAACAGGAGGTTCGGGACCGGCGCGATCGCCGCTCCGGCCGCCACCCACCCGTAGGACCTCCAGTGGGCGGCGCCCTGGAGGGAGCGCATCGCGACGTAGGCGACGAAGGCCACGAGCACCGTCGGAAGGCCGTGTCGCCGTAGACGCCGAGGCCGAGGATGAATCCCGCGCCGAGCGCGCGGAGGACGCGACCCGGCCTCCGCTCGACCGCGTCGAGCGCCAAGAGGAACAGGACCACGAACAGCGGCGAGACGATCGCCCGCAGACCCGACCGCGCGTAGTGGAAGAGCCAGACGGAGGTGGCGACGAGCAGCACGCCGATCCCAGGGCCCGCCTCCGGGGCGAGCCGCCGGATCAGCAGGGGGGCCGTCACCACGCAGGCGAGGGCCGCGGCCCAGCTCGCCGGCTGGATCGCGAGCGTCGTCGGCCCGAGCCACGCCGCGAGCAGACCGACCCAGTACAGGTAGAGCGTCTCGGCCGAGTTCCCGATGGCGAGCGTGACGACCTCGAAGCGTCCGTCCTCGACGAGACGGATGCCGCGCAACGCCTCCTCGGCCGCGTCGTTGGCGATCCCGGGCGGCACCCGGTCGCGGGCGCACCCGAGCGCGATCGCGTAGGCGAGCGCCACCAGGGCGTGGAGGAGCGGCGTGAGCGACGAGCGCCGAGCGCGCTTGCCCGCTTGTCGGAGGGCGACCATCGGGAGGAGCATAAGCCCGTGCCGGGACTGCCGCGCGGCCCCTCCCGGTGGACGCGGGCCGGTCAGACGTCCCGCAAGCTCGCCGCCGCCGCCGGCACCCCGCGGCGCCGGACGTAGGCGGCGACCCCGCTCAGGACCAGGAACACTCCGAACGCGCACACGATCGCCGGTCCGGTCGGCAGGTCGAGCTCCTCGAGTTGCACCGAGACCAGAAGGCCGCTCAGGCCCGCGAGCACGGCCACGGCCCAGCCGATCCAGAGGCGTGCGCGGATCCGCTCCGCGAGGAGCGCCGCGCAGACGGCGGGGACGATCAGGTAGGAGAAGACCAGATAGACCCCCGCGATCCGGACGAAGCTCGTGACGACGAGCCCGAAGGTCGCGTAGAAGGCGAAGTCCCACGCGCGGATCCACGCGCCGGACGCCGCGGCGCGCCGCGGGTCGAAGGTGAGCTCGAGGAACCGCTCCCGGAGGAGCCAGTGCGCAAGCCCCACGAGCCCGTACAGGAGCGCCGTTCGCAGGACCTCCGTCCGATGGACGAGGAGGATGTTCCCGACGAGGAGGTTCTTGATCGTCTCGTCCCCCTCGGCGGTGCGGCTCAGGACGAGCGTGGCGGCCGCGGCGGCGACCACGTAGATGATGCCGATGATGGCCTCCTGGGGAACCCGCGGGTGGCGGAAACGGGTCCACGAGAACAGCGCCGCACCCACCAGCGTGAACAGGAGCGACATCGCCTCGGGCAGGACCGAGGCTCCAGGCTCGGCCCCCATCACGACCGCCACGCAGACGCCGAAGGCGGCGACCTGGGCGAGGGCGAGGTCCACGAAGATGACCCCGCGGGCCACCACGTGCAGGCCGAAGTAGACGAGGATGCCCGGGAGCAGGAGCAGGGCGAGCAGGGGCGACAGCCACAGGCCGAACAGCTCCTCCATCAGCGGCTCCCGCCGCGGGCCGAGCCCTCGAGCGCCGCGGCGATCGCCTCGACGTTGGTGTCCATCAGGGCGATGTAGTCGCCTTCCGTCCCCGGCAGCCCGCCGGGAAACTGGCACACCTCGACGACGCGCGCGCCCGTGTGCTCCGCGACCCAGTCCGCGTTGCGCCGGTTCTGGAACGGCTCGACGAGGACGACGCGGATCCCCTCGGCCTTCATTCTGGAGACCACCTCGCGCAGGTGCGGAGGCGAGGGCGGGATTCCCGGCTTCGGCTCGAGAAAGGTGTCCGCACGCAGCCCGAAGCGGTCCGCGAAGTACCGCCACGTGTTGTGGTAGGTCACGATGGGCGTCCCGCGGAACGGGGCGAGCCGAGCGGTCCAGGCCTCGATCTTCGAAGCCAGAGCGGCCTCGAAGGCCGCGAGCCGGGCGCGGTAGGCGGGGCAGCCCGCCTCGTCGAGCCTGCAGAAGGCGTCGGCCACCGTTCGAGCCACCGAGCCGGCGTTGTCCGGGTCCATCATGAAGTGCGGATTGCCCGCCGCGTGGACGTCGCCCCGCGAGCGGTCGAGCACGGCCGGGACATCCTTGAGGGGGATCCCGTCGGACGCGCGGACGCGGCCGGGCCCGCCGGCGGCGATCCGGCGGTTTCGCGCTCCCTCGAGGAGCGGGGGGAGCCAGCCGACCTCGAGGTCCGCCCCGCCCTCGATCAGGACGTCCGCGCGGTTGAGGGTGACGATGTGGCTCGGCTTGGCGTCCACGAAGTGGGGATCCTCGCTCGGCTTGGCGAGGACCTGAACGCGCACCCGGTCGCCGCCGACCGCGCGGGCGATGGCGGCGTATTCGGAGGTCGTCGCGACCACCTCGAGCCTGGCGGTCGCGGTGCCGGCCATCAAAGGGAGCAGCGCTCCGAGCGTCCAGGGCAGCTTCCGCATGGCGCGCCCCCCCGTCTTCAGAACTTGTGCGCCGCGTGGGCGCCCAGAAGGAACTCGAGCTGCAGCCACAGCGAGCTCGCGTCGCGGGACCGCTCCCGCGAGTCGTGGTTGAACTGGAGGCGGAGCTTGGAGTACTCGGTCGGAAACCAGCTCACGTTGGCCGACGCGCGCCAGCGCGGCTCGTGAAGGGGATCGCCGGGTGCCGCGTCTCCCGTGGACCCGACCACGCGCTCGTACCGAGCGCCGGCGACCCACCGGGTGCGGAACCCCCACAGGGCCTGCGCGTAGAGGCCCGAGTCCCGGAAGGTCTCCTGCGCCGCCGTCCCGGTCGCGCTGGCCCGATAGGAGCGGCGCATGGCCTCCGCCTGCACCTTCACGAAGGGGAACCCCTTCTCCGCGCGAGCCGGCTTCCACTTGTAGAAGAGGTCCACGCCGTAGAGGTGAGTCCGGCCCTCCGGCCCGGTCCCGTTGGGGCCGAACGCCGCCGACCCGCCGAAGAGCAATGTCTGCGTCGCGCCGAGGTCCACCGAGGCGGAGTAGCGCGGGACGTAGAGGAGGTCGCCCGCCGAGCCGACCGCGGACTCGACGATGGAGCGCCCGAACAGCGACTCCCCCTTGGCGCTCCCGAAGCTCGTGAGCGTCTCGCCGTGGGCGTTCTGCACCGTCAGGAACATCTCCGAGTAGAAGCGCACCGGCATGAGCCAGGACACCCGCGCGCCGGCGCTCCGCAGGCCGTCGGGCCCGAACAGTCGGCCGTTGATCAGGGGCTGGTCCACGAAGTCCCAGAAGTGCGGGTGCTGGGGGTTCAACCGGCCGAACTCCGTGAAGAACTGGCCCGCCTTGACCTGGAGGTTCGCGGGCAGCGAGGTCGTGGTCGCGTACGCCTCCTCGAGCTCGACCACCGTCTCCCCCTCGGCGTCGATGAAGAAGATCAGGTTCGCCTGCCCGCGGAAGTACGGATCCACGGCCCCGTCCACCACCACCTCCACGTTCTGGACCGTGAACCCGCGCCGGGTGGGATCGTGGCCCCCGAGCTGGAGAGACGCGACGTCGGGCTCGGTCGAGCCGCCCGCGGCGGCCAGCACGTCGAGGGAGAGGTTCGCATACGCGCGGCCTCCGGCCGTTCGAAGAAGGGGCGGCGGAGGAGGAGGCTGCGGCTCGGGCTGTGGCGGCTCTTCCGCGCGAGGCGAGGCGGTGGGCTCCGCGGCGATCGCCGCGAAAAGCAGCCCGAGAGCG